>DEAY01000229.1 GCA_002348345.1 Verrucomicrobia bacterium UBA2970 | reverse complement strand
CCCCCGATCTCATCAGCGAACTGGGTCTGCAGAAAGCCGGCCTCGACCGCTCCGGCCTGCGCTTCTTCTCCTTCGGTGAAATCGAACCTCATCTCGGAACGATCGAGAAGCATGCCAACAACTTGAATCCAAAACCCGAATTGCGAACCCCTTTCGAGCGTGCCGTCGCCAAGCTCCACTTTTCCCTCGGGCTCTTTCTCCGGCTCAAGAACAGTCTCCAACCTCAGGACACCACTGATTTTGCCCTAGAACTCAGGGAATACGTAAACCAAATCGAACCCGGCGTAGCTGCGGTTCGGGCCCGCTCAGTCAGTGAGGACTACGATCAAGACGCATTTAACCAACTGATGCGGTCGATGGAGCGCTACGACATGGTCAGTCGAGTGGCTTACCCGCTCCTCGTCCCCCCCGATCTTGCCACCATGTCCCGCGACGATTGGACGAATGTTGGCACCAATCTCCTTGATGCGGTCCACACCCGGCGCTATCCCGCTGCAATTGACGCCTACGCCTCAATGAGTTCATCCTTCGCCAAGAACGACCCTCAAGGATTTCGTTCCGCCCTGGCAGGGTATCGCAATTCGCTTTCCGGCGGTTTCAGCAGCGAAGTCAGCAAGGCCAAGCTCGAACACGCTTACAATGACTTTTCCCCTTTCTACAGGAGCATGGTCCTCTATTTAATCGCGTTTATCTTCGCCTGCCTTTCTTGGTTCAATCTCTCGAAATGGATGAATCAGACAGCCTACTATCTGATCATCCTCGCCGCCATCGTTCATACAGCAGGCCTGGTCACACGGATGGTTCTTGAAGGGCGCCCACCGGTCACCAATCTATACTCCTCGGCTATTTTCGTTGGATGGGGGGCGGTCCTTCTTGGCATCATCTTGGAGCGCTTTTACCGCGATGGCATTGGCAGCGTGATTGCGAGTGTGGTCGGGTTTCTCACCCTCATCATTGCCCACAACCTGTCCATGGCAGGCGATACCATGGAAATGATGCGGGCCGTCTTGGACACTAATTTCTGGCTTGCCACCCATGTCGTGGTGATCACCCTGGGATATTCGGCCACCTTCGTCGCCGGTTTCCTGGCGCTGGTCTACGTCTGCCGGGGTCTCATGACCAAGACCCTCTCCTCCGACACCGCCAAGGGGCTGACCCGGATGGTCTATGGGATCATTTGTTTCGCCACCCTCTTCAGCTTCGTCGGAACGATCCTGGGCGGAATTTGGGCTGACCAATCTTGGGGACGCTTCTGGGGCTGGGACCCTAAGGAGAACGGCGCCCTGCTGATTGTGATTTGGAATGCCCTGGTCCTTCATTGTCGGTGGGGTGGCCTGGTTCGTGAGCGGGGGCTCATGAACCTCGCGATCTTTGGAAACATTGTCACGGCCTTCTCCTGGTTCGGAGTCAACATGTTGGGGATCGGCCTTCATTCCTACGGCTTCATGGATGCCGCATTTCGATGGATCGTTCTCTTCACCGCTTCGCAGCTCGCCTTCATCGCCCTGGGAACCTTGCCCCTCAAATTCTGGCGAAGCTTCAACGGGGACCCTTCCGACAAATCGCTGGCCACTGCCTGAGTCGAGGGCTTCATGGTTGAATCAAAACGCTCGGGTGGGGGCGTCCTTCCATTGGAGAGAAGGGAACACCCCCTTCAAAGCCTCCTGCTTTCGAACGGGGTTTGACAAGTAGCCCGGGGCCACGGATGATCCGGTTCACCAAGCTTTCAATCACCGCTACACATGCTACCCACCCCATCGTTTCGCCACGGGTTCGCCGTCACTTTTCTGATGGTTTTCACCACGATTGCGGAAACTTTAGCCCAACCCTCCCCCGTTTCACCAAGGCCTCCAGGGGCCCTTTGGGAACGTCGCCAGGCACTCGATCAATCCATCTGGCGGAACGAAGTCGAGGCTCAACGGCACGAGCGCGTCTTCACCCAACTTTGGGATCGAATCCGAAAAGGCGATTCAAAGCTCGCCCTCTTAGGTTCCCTTCAGTTTGAGCAACTCCTCATCCCCACCAACCCCGTCAGCCGCCCTCTGGAACTCGAAATCGAGGCACTGACCTTCCCGGGCCCCCCAGACCGGCTTTCGCACCAGGACTGGCTCGTCGCACTCAAGCGATGGGAGGAGGCAGGCATCGAATTGCTCAGCAGCGAGTGGCACCATCAACGCTTTCAGTCGTCGACGTCAACGCGCCCAGCAAGCTCCCAGGTTTCCTTTGTTCTCCAGCTTCGTCAGAGGGCCCCGCTGACGCAGATCACGATCACAGGAAAGCTGGAGATCCAATGGGAAAAAGAAACCTCGGAAGACGCACTTCAGATCGCATCGATCGTGCCCACCAACACGGAAGTTCTACGCCGCCCCCTCAAATCCGGATTCGCCAAGGTTGCCTCGATCGACGCTCGGACCCTCGGTGAAAAGCCCTTCCGAATCCACCCACTGATCGTCCATGATCTCAATCAAGACGGGCTTCCCGAGTTGATCCTGGCCGGCGTCAACACCGTTCACTGGAATCGAGGGCAGGGTCAATTTGAACGGAAACCCTTTCTCAAGGAATGGCGTGGTGAGATTGGTGAATCCGCCATCGTCGCCGATTTCACCGGCGATCAGATGGTCGACTTTCTCTGCATTACGGCCAGGGACCGGCTTCCTGTTCTCTTCCAGGGTGGCCCCCATGGGGACTTTTCCACTCCCGGCCGCGTGATTTCTGGTTTCCCGATTCAAAACGCAAGCGCGATGACGGCGGGGGACGTCGACGGAGACAACGATCTGGACGTCTACGTGACCCAGTACCGACGGGCCTATACCGGCGGACAAATGCCCACCCCGTTCTACGATGCCAATGATGGCTACCCCGCCTACCTGATGGTGAACGAGGGGAACGGACGATTCCACGATCACACCGAATCTGCCGGCTTGGCATCAAAGCGATTCCGGCGAACTTATTCCTGTAGCTTCGTGGACTTGGACCACGATCTAGATCTGGATCTGATGGTCGTCAGCGATTTTGCCGGTGTCGATCTCTACGAAAATGATGGCAGGGGACAATTCCTTGACGTTCGTGACGACCGAATCGATCAGTGGCACAATTTCGGAATGGCGCATGCCATTGCCGATTTCAATCTCGATAGTCAGCTTGATTTCTACGTCATCGGCATGAGCTCAACCACCATGCGACGACTCAATTCAATGAACCTCAACCGCCCAGGATTCCCGATGCACGCTACCATGCGGACGATCATGGGCTATGGCAATCGTCTCTACATCAACGACCACGGACGCTTCCGGTCCCCCCGTTTCGCCGAAACAGCCGCTCGAACTGGCTGGTCGTGGGGTGCCTCCGCCTTCGATGTCGA
>DEAY01000382.1 GCA_002348345.1 Verrucomicrobia bacterium UBA2970 | reverse complement strand
GGTGGGTCGCCGGGCGGATCGATATTGAGCTTGGGTGAGGGTTCCGATAGGTTCCGGATGAACTCGCGAGAAAGCCTTTCCCTGCCGCTTGGTATTTGGAGTCCCTTGACGGGAGCCGGGTTGCGTGGCCGCCGGTGGCCTCTGACGGCCTCGTCGGATGGTCATGAAAGCCAACGGGCGAAGGGATTCGGCAGTGAATCGTTGAGGGAAGGTTGAAAGGATTCTCGCAGATGTCATTGAGTCGGTCATGGTGATGCCTCGGATGTCGATACGGGGTCTGTTGTTGCTGATGCTCATCTTGAGTCGGCTCACGGCCTGTACGACGGGGCCGCTCATGGATTCATCGCGTTTCGGTGGGGCTGCTCATGGAATGACCTTTGCCGAGGTGATTGGTCCGATTCTTTCAAGGGCATGTCTGGAATGTCACGGGGGCGAAAGCCTCGAGTCAGGACTTGATCTCAGTTCGGTTCCCGATCTGATGAAGGGAGGAGAGAGCGGCCCGGCGGTGGTGCCGGGAAACCCGGGGGCCAGCCTTCTCTACCAACTGATTGAGGAGGAGACGATGCCTCCTGAAGGGGAACCCCTCTCGGCCGCCGATCGCGGCTTGATCGAGGCCTGGATCAAAGCCGGTGCCAATCCCTAGGCGCGGGACCGGATGACGCTGGATCCATCCCGTTGAATCCCGTTGACAAGGTGGGTCGATCAGAAGAGATTAATCTAAACCCAAACCCCATCCTGCCATGCCCAACTCGTTAAAGAAAAACGCCTCGATGGTTGACCCCGAATTCTGTTCACGGCGCGATTTTGCGCAACGTTCACTGCATGCGATCTTGGCGGTGTCCCTGCTTGATCATTTGTGCTCCGCCGACCTCCTCGCCTCGAGTGCCAAGCCAACCTCGACGAAGTGGCTCAATCGAGTCAACCAGATTGGGCTCGATCTGAGAGGCAAGGAACTGAGCCCTGTCCAGTGGCAATCAGAGATTGAACACATGCTCTCGAGCGAAATCGATCTCAAGGACCTCACTCAACTGATCGACTTCGACAAGATCCTGAAAAAACCCAGATTCGTCGACAACGGGGCTCGGAGTCACCGGCCGCGTTTTCCCAAACTCGACGGCATCCCGGAGCGATTTTCTTTCAGTCAGCAGATCTTTGCCCTGAAGAAGGGCCGGTCGGTCGTGCCGCACGGCCACAACAACATGGCGACGGCGTTTCTCATCCTGAAAGGTAATTTTCACGGGCGTCACTACGATCGCGTGGAAGATGAGAAGGAACACATGATCATCCGCCCGACCATCGACAGCCGGTTTGGCCCAGGCCAGACTTCGAGTATCTCGGATGAGAAGGATAACGTTCACTGGTTCAAGGCCGAGGACGAACCCGCCTTCATTTTCAACCTCCACGTTCTCGGGGTGAATGCCAAGAGTCCCAAGCGCACTAGTCGCGTGTATGTCGATCCTTTCGGAGAAAAACTGGACGATGGGTTGGTCCGCGCTCCGCTGATCGGTTACAAGGAAGCGCATCAGAAATTTGGTTAGCCGATTCGGGCCGCCTTTCAGCGGTGGGTGGGTGCGAGTTTCTCGATCCGCCCGCAGGATCTCTTGGCTGGGGCTATCACCACCCGGCCGGGTTCCCTCACGATGCAACGTGGCTTGATGAGCATCGCGGATTGTGGCTGGCGCATGGTTTGATCATCGTTTGCGTCAAAGGGGAAACTCTCCTAATCTCTGCGGATCATGACCAGCGAAGAACAGACTCAATTGGCCAGAAGCTTTATCGCAGCCTTCAATGACGGTGACTGGCAATCACTGGAGAAGACAATCTGCCCCGCCGTTCAATACCAAGAGATCCCTACCAAGACCTCGATGAGGGGTGCCGCCCCATTCTTGGAGCTGTGCAAGGGGTGGAAATCGATTATGTCCGACTGTTCGGGAGAGGTGACTCATTCCCTTGTAAGCGGGGATACGGTGGTTCTCGAAGTGACCTGGTCAGGGACTCAATCGGGCCCCATCCAGACGCCCCTGGGAGAACACCCCGCGTCGGGCCAATTTCAGAAAACCGATGGGGTCCAAATCCTCACCATGAGCGATGGCAAGATCACCGGGATCAAGAACCACTTTGATTTGCTCTCGATGTTGATGCAATTCCGTGCCATTGGGTGAGCATCAAGGGGATCTGGTGGGTTCGCGACGCATCCCATGGCCCGGCAGTTCTCGGTCCCCATCCCCATTTCGTCCCCGTTTCGGCGAGACAATTGTGGCGGGTTGGCTCAGGGTTGGCCTGTCGAGGGAATAGTGCGTTTCATTTGTCGCGGAATGTGATTGGATCATCCGGGAAAGATGCCACTCCCACGTTTACTCATCATCGCTTGTCTGATGGTTTGGAGCCTTCAGGCTCAAACCCGTCCCAACCTGGTTCTCATCCTTGCCGACGACATGGGATGGAACAATTTGAATTGTTACGGCAGCGATCTCCACGAGAGTCCCCATCTCGACCGCCTCGCTCGGGAGGGCGTGCGATTTACCAATGCCTACGCGGCAAGCCCCGTCTGCTCCCCAACCCGGGCCTCGATCATGACTGGCAAATCGCCCGCCCGATTGCACATGACCCTGTGGCGAGAGGGAGCCGCTTCGGGGCAACCCAATCGGCCAATGATCGGTGGCAAGGCCATCGATTCCCTGCCCACCGCCAACGAAACCCTGGCGGAGGTCCTGCGAGAAGCGGGCTACTACACGGCCCATATCGGCAAGTGGCATCTGGG
>DEAY01000179.1 GCA_002348345.1 Verrucomicrobia bacterium UBA2970 | reverse complement strand
CGGATTTCTCCGAGAGGTAGCGGACACCGCCGTATTCACCACCGTTGAGAAGCATCTGACACCAGGGGAATAGGTCCTCGGCGGTGCAGAAGAATCCGCCATCCACTGCGAAATAGCTGCCACCGGTGCTCCAGGAGAAGTCGCGCAATTTCTCCGTTAACCATCTACCGTCCTTAGACTTGCTATGCTTCCGAACCACCCGGTCCTCGGGCACGTCCTTGATGGTAAAGTAGGTGTTCTTCATGCCGAGAGGATCGAGGATGCGGGTCTTGAGAAACTCGGAGTATGGCATGTCGGAATACTTTTCCACGAGATAAGCGGCGACGTATAGGCCCTCGCCTCCGTAATTCCATTTCGTCCCGGGTTCCCACATCAGCGTATCCTTGGCAGTTTTAAGCACACGCTCCTTGATGGATTTCGTGGCCCGACTCCTAGTCGGGTTCTTCGGGAGACCGTCCAGGTGATTAAGCAAATTGCGAACGCTCAAGGGATGGTTGGCGGTGCCCGAACTTTTCTTTCCGATCTTTACTTTCTGCCCCTTGAATTCCGGTATGTGTTTCTCCACCAAGTCATCGAGTTTCAGATGCCCTTCGTCGACCATCATCATAACGGCGACCGCAACGAACGACTTGGTAATCGAGGCGGCCCAAAATACGTCGGTCGTCTCAAGCGCTTCCTTGTCCTTGATACGCCAACCCACCGCATCAATAGAAGCGATCTTTCCATTGCGGGCAATCAAGGTGACCATGCCAGTACTCTGTCCCCCGTCGACGATTGCCTGAAGATTTTGGGGAATACGGGATAGAATCTTTTCATCCAATCCGTGTCCCTCGCCGGAGATATTAACTACCGTCTTGTCAATTTTTGCTCGCAGTGCTGTGCTGCAAAGGGCAACGGCAATTGCAAAGGTTATTACTATCCTTCGTTTCATTTTAGTTCCGTCAATTTCTTACCCTGAACTGATAGTCATTTCCTTTTTGGCCCGGGCGCTCCCGAGTCATGTTTTTTGAGTGATCGATGAGATTTATCGTGGGATTTAAGAGCCAACGGAAAGGATGCGTAAAGATCATTGGGTGCGGAAGGTTTCACTTTCGATCAGCGCAAGCACGAGATCCCGGAAGCCATTGCCGTTTTTCCGGTTCTCCTTCACGATTTCTTCGATCTCGCGCTTTTCCGTGTAATTGGGAACACGACCGGTGGCGTAGGTCATCAGCTTCTCGGCAAGGCATTCCGAGAACAGGTCGATGTTATCGACCAGCCAGGCTTTGAATTCGATCGCGTTCTTAATCTCAGTTCCATCGGGAAGGGTTCCCGAGGCGTCGATCGTGGCCGCCGCTCCGGGCCATTCGGTTCGCCAACGCCCGACCGGGTCGAAATTTTCGAGGACGAAACCCACTGGGTCAATGCGTTGATGGCAGCCTGCGCAAGAGGCGGCATTGGTGTGAGCCGTGAGCATTTCGCGCGGCGTCGTGGTTCCCTGGGTGTCGGGAGTGAGCGCCGGCACGTTCTCGGGCGGTTCAGGTGGCGCTAAACCCAGGATGTTTTCGAGTACCCAGACGCCGCGAATGACCGGTTGCGTATCCACCCCGTTGGCCGTGGCGGTGAGGATGGCCGATTGACCAAGAAGACCCCCGTAGCGACCACCGCGTCCGATTTCGAGACGCTGGAGCTTACACTTGGCGGCGGTGCTGAGCTTCTTTCCCTTGGCCTGCTGAGGAGTGAAACCGTAATTGCGCATCACAAAACCGATCGAAGAAAAGGTGAAGTCGGGGTCGATGAAGTCGGTCAGTGGCCGGTTCTCCTTCAACATGGCCGCAAAGAAGTACTCCACTTCCGAGCGGGCCATCCCGAGCTTGGAGGCGTCGAACTTGAACTTGGGGTCGGGCATGATTTCGGGCAGGCGGTCGGTGGCGAGCCATTGGCCGGTGAAGCTCCGGATCATGGCGTCCCGCCTTGCGTCTCCGGGCATCAGGCGGAGGGCTTCCTTCTTGAGCGTCTCCGGATCGGCAAGCTCTCCGCGGTCGGCGAGTTGGAGCAGGGTGGAGTCCGGCGGCGACTGCTTGAGGAAGTAGGACAACCGGGCGGCCAGCTGATGCTGGCGGGTCCGTTCAGTCCCGATGGAGCGAAACAGGAACCTCGGGGACACCAGTATCTTGCGCAAGACCAGGTGCATCCCCTCGTCGAAGGAGCGCCCCTCCTTCCAGTGGTTTGCGCCGATGCGGACAAAACGGTCGACCGTCTCCTCGGGCACCGGACCTCGGAACGCCCGGGGCAGAAACCCGGCCAGGGCCGTGCGGAGGTAGGCTTCCGTCGCCTCTTCAGGCGCCTTCCCGAACAACCTTTTACGCTTGGCCTGCCGCTCCTTGTCCTTGGGGGAGTCCACCAGTTTCAACGGGCCTTCCATGGTGACCCGGTGCAACTGCAGGGCCGGGCCGTTCTCATGATAGTAGTGGCAGATGGCGTCCGCGAGGTTGTGGCGCCCTCCGCCGATGGTGTTGAGGACTTTCAGGAGCGTCACCGTCTTGGGATGGTCCATGGTGGCGGTGGACAGGTCCAGCTTCGGGTCGTTGAGATGCTGTTTGACGATCTTCCAGCCGTTGAGCCCGCGTAGGGATGCGACCCCGCCATCCCTTGTCCGAACTCCTTCGCCCGGAAATACGGTGTGCTGCCAAGCGGCGAGCATGCGCTTATCCCGCTCGAACCATGCCTCCATGAGGGCGGCCACCTCCTTCGGGTTGTGGGTGGTCTCCGCATTAGTCCAGCGGAACAGCAGGGTCTGCCCTTCGTAGAGGTCGGCTTCGAAGGTCACGCGGTTCGGAGTCTCCCCGGGGACGGGAAAGGTCTTCAACAGGCGAAAGG
>DEAY01000276.1 GCA_002348345.1 Verrucomicrobia bacterium UBA2970 | reverse complement strand
GCCAAAAAATGGAGGCGTGGCAATTCGACTGGCAACCCGAGAGGTTAAGATTGTAGGAGTTGTTCCTGAGCCGGACGGGGAGTGGATGATGCAGATGGGGCGGAATCTGTTGGACAGCGAAGGTGGATTCTTGGTCGGCTGCAGGTATCTGATTCACGATCGAGGAAAGGTTTTCACCAACGAGTTTCGCAAGCTGGTTGGAAGCTCCGGCGTGAGGCCGATTCGATTGCCACGAAAGAGTCCGAATCTAAGCGCTTACGCCGAACGGTGGGTCCGGAGCGCAAGAGAGATGTGTATCGATCGTCTCATCTTTTTCGGCGAAGACTCGGTGCTACAAGAGCGTCCAAGGAGGCAGAATCTCCTGCACTTTTCCTGCACTCTTGCGTCAGTCGTTGAGAATCAATGGAGCGGGTGAAGGGAATCGAACCCTCGTATGCAGCTTGGGAAGCTGCCGTTCTACCATTGAACTACACCCGCGCTCTGCGAAGACCTCTTTTTTAGAGGCGTGCTCGCGGTTTGGCAACGCTTGTTTGCCATCGGTTTCAACGAGCGCGATGCCGCTGTCTAAAACCGAACCAATGCTTCTAGTTCGGTCACTCGAGCGTCGATGGCCTCGCGGGTGGTTTGCGTGGTTGCGTTGAGCCCGAAGCCTTGACAGCAGAAAGAGGCGGTGACGCTGCCGTGGATGATCGCACGCCGAAAGTGATCTTCAATCTCGCCTCCTGCAGAGGCAAGGTAACCAATGAGCCCGCCGACGAACGAATCGCCGGCGCCGGTCGGATCGGTCAGTTCAGTGATGGGGAACGCGGGCGCGATGAAGAGGCCCTTTGGTGTCGAGAGGATGGAACCATGCTCGCCCTTCTTGACGATGACATACTTCGGCCCCAGTTCGTGAATCTTTTTCACCGCGACGACGACGTTGTCGATTTCGGTCAGTTGTCGGGCTTCCGAATCGTTGAGGACAAGGCAGTCGATTTCCTTCAAGAGAGCCATTAGCTCGTCTCGGGCGATGTTGAGCCAGAGATCCATGGTGTCGGCGATGACAAAGCGGCTGTTCTGAGTTTGATTCAAAATATGCCGTTGGAGCTTCGGTTCGCAGTTGGCCAGAAGGACGTATTGCTTCTCTCGGAGGGACGAGGGAATCTCGGGGAGCCAGTCCTCAATCACACCCAGGACCGTCTCCAAGGTCTGTCGGTTGTTCATGTTGACCTCGTATTCGCCTTCCCAGAAAAAGGTCTGACCTTCCCTGCGTTCAAGCCCGGTGAGGTCGATCCCGTGATTCTGGTAAAGTTTGATGTAGTCCTCAGGAAAATCGCTTCCCACGACACCCACGATGCTGACGGGGGAAAAGAAACTGGCGGCCACGGCTGCGTGACTGGCGGAACCTCCAAGAAGTCTTGGGTTCTCGCTGTAGGGTGTCTTGATCGAATCTAGGGCCGTTGTGCCGACGACGAGTACGCTCATAGGGTCTTCAATGTCTGTTTCAGTAAAGGAAAAGGGATGCTCACCGATTTTGGGGTCAGGACGGTAGGCGGTCGCGAATAGATTGACAAGCTCTGTCTGGGTGCGGGTCGTTTAGGATGTCTGAAACGACGCATATCCGCTGAGCTCCCGCTTCAAGGACCGCAGGGAGGGTCTTTCGGTTGATGCCTCCGATGGCAAACCACGGGATTCGAACATGACCTGCGGCCCATTTTACGTAGTCCAGTGTGACGGGTTTCGCGTTTGGTTTTGTATCGGTCGCGTAGATGGGGCCAATGGCAACATAGTCTGCCTCGGCATTGACCGCCCGTTGGCATTGATCGGGGGCGTGCGTGCTGAGTCCCAGAAGGGGGCGAGGACTTTGTGGAAAGAGGTCACGAATGTGATGATAGCCTTGATCGAAAAAATCTTCCTGGCCGAGATGGAGGAATGGTGAAGGGAGGGTCGTTGCGATGCTGGGGTAATCATTGATGACGAAATGGACGCCGGCGCGGTGGGTGATTGGAGCGATCGATTCGGCTAGGCCGCGAATGGTTTCCTCGCCCTTGTCTTTGGCGCGGAGTTGGATGATATCGCTGCCGCCGTCGCAAAGTTGCTGAGCGATCTCGGCCGGGGAGCGATGATTGAGATAGGCGGTGTCGATGAAGGTGTAGAGGCGACAGTCGCCGAGCGGGAGGGGGCGGGGCATGGAAGCGAGTCGTTCTTGATCCCGGTTGGGGTGGTTCGACGGAGAGGCTGCCCCGGTTCCGGGAATTAGCCTTTGTTTTCCAGGAGTTCGCGGCCAGCGCCACCGAGGAAGTTTTCAACAAAACCCGTGGAATAGACGCCGCGACGAAAATCGGGATCCTGAAGAATGGCGAGTTGGAATGGAATGGTCGTCTTGACGCCGGTGATCATCATTTCGCTGAGGGCTCGAATCATGATGTTCATGGCCTCCGGACGATCCTTCCCGTAGGCGATCAGCTTCCCGATCATCGAGTCGTAGTGGGGCGGGATCATGTAGCCGGCGTAGGCGTGCGATTCGAAGCGCACCCCCCGGCCACCGGGTGCGAAGAACATCTCGATGCGGCCGGGCGACGGGCGGAAGCCGTCGAACGGATCTTCCGCATTGATTCGGCACTCGATCGCGTGGCCGCTGGGACGAATATCCCCCTGGGAAATCCCGATCGGTTCCCCCATGGCCACGAGAATCTGTAACTTCACGAGGTCCTGTCCGGTGACCTCCTCGGTGACCGGGTGCTCGACCTGAATCCGCTTATTGACCTCCAAGAAGTAAAAGTTCCCGTTTTCATCAACGATGAACTCGACGGTCCCAGCGTTGGTGTATTGGGCCTGTTCGCATAATTTCACCGCGGCCCGGCTGGTCTTTTTCCGAATGTCCTTGAAGGGCTTGGCCGTCAGGAGCGGGGAGGGAGATTCCTCGATGAGCTTTTGGTTGCGGCGTTGAATGGAACAGTCGCGTTCGCCCAGATGAAGCACCTTGCCTTTGCCATCCCCTAGGATTTGAACCTCAATGTGGTGGGGGTTCTCGATGAATTTTTCGATGTAGACATTTGAGTTTCCGAAACATTGCTCGGCCTCAGTTCTGGCGGTGTGAAAGGCTTTGATCAGGGAGATGTCGTTATGGACGACCCGCATGCCCCGGCCGCCGCCTCCGGCCACCGCTTTGATCATCACCGGATAACCAATCTCCTTCGCCGTCGCCAAGGCGTCGTCCTCCGATTCAATGGCTCCAACGGAACCAGGGGGGATGGGGACGCCCGCCTTTTTTGCCAACTCGCGGCTGACCGCCTTGTCCTCGAGGGCGTTCATGGCTGCGGCGCTCGGTCCAATGAATCGGATGTTGCATCGTTCGCAAACCTCGGCGAAGTGAGCGTTTTCTGAGAGAAAACCGTATCCCGGGTGGATTGCGTCAACATCGGCAATCTCGGCGGCGCTGATCAGCCGGTCGATGCGGAGATAGCTTTCGGTGCTTGGTCCCCTGCCAATGCAGATCGCTTCATCGGCCAACTGAACATGCATTGAGTTTCGGTCCGCTTCCGAGTAAGCGGCAACCGTTCGGATGTTCAGCTCGCGACAGGCACGAATGACGCGGACGGCGATTTCGCCTCGATTGGCGACCAGGATTTTCTCAAACATGAGCGATCGTGAAGTTGGGACGGGCGTTGGGAGCCGGGATCAGCGCATCGGGCTCGGCTCCGATCGGTGCGCTTAGAGTGGTTTTACCTTGAACAAGGCCTGGCCAAACTCGACCGGCTTGGCGTTCTCGGCCAAGATCTCTGTGATCACCCCTTTTGTCTCGGCCTTGATCTCATTCATGACTTTCATGGCCTCGATGATGCAGACCACCGTTTCGGCATCGACCTCGGTGCCGACTTCGACGTAGGAGGCCGCATCGGGTGATGGGGCGGAGTAGAAGGTCCCGATCATGGGCGATGTAATCGCGTTGTCATTGCTGCTAGAGAGGGGAGCCGCCTCGGAAGGGGCAGGGGTCGCGGATTGGGTGACCTGAGGAAGCGATTGTGGCGGTGGAGTGAGGAGGTATGGGCCTCCTTCGGAGGTGGTGGCTGTGTAGCCCTCCACCCCTCGCCGCAGCTTGATCTTGAAATCTTCCTTCTCCATTTCGAACTCGGAAATGGAGTTTTTGTTCATCAATTCAACTATCGACTTAATGTCTTCGAAATCCACCGTGGGCTCCTGGTTACTACAATCACAATTGGGTGTTGGACCGGCGTTCGCCTCTTCAAATAAGCAAAAAAGCAGCGATCGTAGAACGATCCTGCTTCGGTTGTGAGACCATCGTTAGCGGGGAACCTAATTCGCAACCTATTGGCCGTCAAGGGGAGAAAAGCTTTGGCTATATCTGATGGGCGTCGAGATTTGGAAAGTCCAGTTGCTAGGAATCGAACAACTCTTCAGGATTCATTCTTCAGTTTTCCCTCCTTCATCCCTTGAATTTCGCCCTCCCGGAGGGAGCGTGGTCTCCTCTTTATGACCGACTCAAGCGTTGGCGGAGCTCGGTTTTGAGGATTTTGCCGGTGGCGTTGCGGGGGAG
>DEAY01000444.1 GCA_002348345.1 Verrucomicrobia bacterium UBA2970 | reverse complement strand
CCGATGAACCACTCCGCGGCGTCAATCTGGTGGATTCCAATTTCACCCATCAAGCCGATGCTCAACTTCTCATCCAGACGCCAATTGATCTCGCGCTCCCGCTGGTTCGTCGGCGCGGTTCGGCGCCAACTGACCTTTTTGTGCCACTGCGATTTCACCTGCACCGTCCGTCCCCAGGCTCCCGTTCGGATAAAATCCAGGAGAAAGTGCCGCTGAGAATCGGATCGAGCTTGAAGACCCGCCTGAAAATACAACCGGGGATGCGCCTTTGCCTCCAGGGCAATCTCGCGGGCCCCTTCAATCGTGTTCGACAACGGAGCCTCACAATAGACGTGTTTTCCGGCCGAAAGCGCGTCCTTCACCACCTGGACATGCTGGTGGGTGGGAGTCGCGACGACCACTGCCTGCACGTTCTCATCCTCAAGGAGATCCTGATATCGCTCGTATTTCTCGGCCTTCGGAGCGGAACGACCCGCCCGGCGAAGAAACGCCCCATACGGGTCGCTGACCGCCACCACCGGCGCGTTGGGAAGCACCGCCAGGGTACCAATGACGTCCCGCCCGTGGTAACCGCAACCAATCACCCCAAACTGAACGGGAGGTCCCACCGGCTTAGTCGATTCCTGGGCTTGGGCCTGATCGGAAGCGGCGACCACCGTCCCGCCGACCAAAGCGGCCATTGAACTGATCGAACTTCCCTTGAGAAAGTCTCGCCGATTGAATTGTGGGTTTGAGTCAACTTCGTTCATAACGCCTCATGCGGAACCATCTTTATTCGCTACAGCCCCCCAACCTAAAGCGTTAGACGTGATGCGGCAAAAAAATATTTAATCTTGTTGTGACAAGGCCACCACCATGGGTCACTTCCGGGTGCCAACCCTAATCCAGGGCCTTGATTCGGAGATGACGGAAGGCCACCGCTCCATGGTCCCCTTGAAGGAGAATCGGCCCCGGCTGGTCCACATTGGCATCCAATTCACTGCCGGTCGCTTTCTTCACTTCAACCCGGTCATGAACCTTGACGCCGTTCAAGAAGACCGTCACCCGGTCATCAACCATCGTGGCCTCCACCTCCTGCCATTGGCCCGGTTTGCGGGAAACGAACCAGTCAACCGGCTTGATCCCGTAAATCGCACCATTCCCTCCGGTCTTCAATTCTTGACTCCCCGAGTCCTCGAGGATCTGGATTTCGTGGCGTCCACGAAGATAGAACCCGCTGTTGCTTCCCTTGGGTACCTGAAATTCGTAGCGGACGGTGAAGTTCCAGTATTTTGATTCCGAAACAAGATCCGTCCCATGATCCCCGTCGCGAATCGTATTGACCAACATCCCATTCTGAACACTCCAGCTCGCCGGACCGTCAGGCTTGCGCAACACCCACCCGTCCAAATCCAACCCGTTGAAGAGCGGTTGGTAGCCCTCCTCGGTCTCCTCTGCGCTCAGCTCGTATCGTGGGCTCGAGGGCTGACCGTCCCCCTCCGACAGTCCCAGTGCCCACAGCAATCCGCCCATGATGTGCCGCTGGTAATCGGCGCTGGTCCAAACATCCTCACGATGCCCCAGGGCGGTATAAAACACCCGACCCTTGCCAAAATCCTTCGACCACGCGATCGGATGATCACCCGGGACCTTGCTATTGGGATGATGGGGCAACGTCAACAACCCATGAACCCGCTCCCGGTGAAAACTCTTGAAGACATAGATCTCATCAAAAATCTTGAAGTGCTCGCCAAAATGTCGGCAGGCGGGATGAGCGGCGTCCTCATTGACGACATCGACTTCCACCTGAGGCCCGTGGGTCTGAAATTCACCACCAAGCATCTCGATGTAGGGTCGAAACTGATGAAATGTATCCGAGGCCGAATGCATCCCAACAAATCCCTTCCCTGATCGTACCCACTCTATGAAGGCCTCCTTGTCCGGCAGAGGCAATTCTCCCGTGGTGTTGGCGAACACCACGGCGTCGTATCGCTGCAGTGCCTCCGGTGAAAGCCGTTCCGAAAGCTCCTCGTCCCGACGAGCATAGTCCACCTTGATTCCCCCGTGTCGTTCCGCGAGCGACCCGAGAACCGCCTCGGCGGTTGGAATGGAACTGTGCCGGAACCCTTTGGTCACCGTCACCACGAGAAGGTTCTTGGCCTCATCGGCCGCCACACCAATGGGCGACTGAAGCAGGACTAAGCCAATCCCGACCAGGGATTGAAAGGGGAAGGTTTTTCGAATCAACATATCTAAGCCTTTTGTTCAACGACGTTTGTCATGACGGAAATCACACCGCTTTGAGGCGCACACAGAGGTTCCCCTCTATTCCTTTACCCTCGTCGCATCCGGGGTCAAGGCTGGAATCATCCCACCGTTGAAGTCCGAGAAGGCTCCAGCCTGAAAATCAGGCCGGTTTGGCCCAGACCGCCGACGGCTAGGCAGCGACAATCGGTCGATACCAATTGTCTCGCTGGCAGGCCTCGTAACCAAGGTCTTCGATGAGGCGTTTCATGTCTCCGACCGTCATCTGAAAGGTCGTGCCGGCCTGGCTCACCACGTTCTCCTCGATCATGATGCTGCCCACATCATTCGCGCCATGGCGCAGGGCGATCTGGCCAATCTCGCGGCCCTGTGTG
>DEAY01000134.1:9011-21625 GCA_002348345.1 Verrucomicrobia bacterium UBA2970 | reverse complement strand
GATCTACCACCGACAATCCGAGAACTCCCGGCGGGCGGTCTCGCAAGCCGAAGAGGCCATGACCCGAGCAGAACGAGCCCTCATCGCCAAAGACCTGATGAGTCAGTTGGAGCAATCGGACCGCGAGGCAGACCTGAGAACCCGCAAGCGTGAGCTCAAGGATGCCGAAAACGCAATGCGCCAGGCACGCGATTCCATCGCCACCTCCGAACGAGCGGTCGCCGACGCCCAATCAAAGGTCCTCCTCACCCGCAAGCGACTGAGTGACGCCACCGTCACGGCTCCGATTTCCGGCTATGTCACCGAGGTTCTCGTGCAGGCATCCGCGACCATTGGTATCGGCACCCACCTCTTGACCATCGCCCCCCACGACGACTATCAGCTTCGCGTTCCAATCTATAGCTTCAACGAGTTCAAACGTCTAAAGGAAGGCATCGAATCGTTCATTACGGTCCAAGGGACCGAGTTCAGAGGCCGGATCGATCGAATCGGCGCGATGACCGAAGAGGATCGATGGGGGCAAAAGAGCAATTACGTCATCGTTCGCTTTCAAGGCGATGGCACCCTGGGGCTGTTGGGCGTCTCCGCCGACGTTCGAATGGTCCTCCCCCCGCCCGAGAAGGAGGCACTGAGCCCCGGCGAAAAGCTCATGAACGCCCTCACCGGACACGGCGAGGATGATCTCGAAACCAGGACGGCCTCGGTCACAACCCCCTGGATCCTGATCGGCTGCGGAAAGATTCTGGCTTCGGCGATCCTTTTGGTTTCCTTGTCAATCTTCCTCGCGGTGCTCTGTCGCAATGCCCTCATCTCCATTCTGGGCACCACCGGGCTCTGGCACATTTCCAACCTCATCTTTGACTTCTCGGGCTTGCGCGAATTGTCCTATCTGGAGATGGTTCGAACAATGGATAAGGTTCTCGGGGGAATCACCCATCTCGGCGATGAACTGCAAACGATCGCCTGGCTGCTCGGAATCTCGCTGGTTTTCATGGTCACCACCATCATGCTGTTCGCTCACCGTGATCCTCAAAAATAGTCGATCCTTCTCACCCGGGGTCCGCCGTGCCCGTCGATTGTTTCAGACGGGACTGGCCCTAGCTGCGTGGGTGTCGTCGTTCGCCTGGGCCCAGGAGTCCCCGCTGCGTTACCGGATGACGTTCAAGAATGGCCAACAGCTGGATGGAAAACTTACCGCCACTGAGCTCATCTTCCAGACGCCGTGGGGCCTCTTCCGTGTGCCATCGCATGACCTCAGTTCGATCGCGTTCCGGGGTCCTCGCCGGGAGACCGATCAGCTCCAAACCATTCATCGAAACCGGATTTCGGGATTTACCTCCGGCTCGATTCAACTCCTGGATGACGCCGGCACCAACCACACCATCGCGCCGAGAGCGCTCAGGCGCATTCATCGCATCGAGCCCGAAGAACCTGCTTCCAACCCCCAATCTCAATTCATGCTTCTTCAAAACGGCGATATTCTCAGCGGCCATCTCCGAACAAACTCCGTCGAGATCCAAATCGGGGGACGGCCTCGGATTGAGGAATTGGAGCGCGTTGAAAGCATCCGTTTTCGTGATCGTGAGGTCGATATCCTGCTTCGAGATGGAAGCGAGATCAGGGGTGAACTGCGATCAAGCACCTTTCCCTTCCAGGCGGATCTGGGCCCCGCCTTTTCGCTGGCTCCCTGGGAACTGAGCGCCCTTTTTTGTCGGCCCGGCTTTCTTCCTGTTTCGGTGCGCCGGGAATTCGACGGCCACACCACCCGGACCCACCAGGCACCCAGGACCGGCCCGCCCTTCGAAAACTTTGTTTGGATCCCTCCGGGTCAGTTCGTCATGGGAAGCGAGTCAAGCGAAGCCGGTCGGGACTCCGACGAAGGTCCCGCCACCGAGATCAACCTGACGGAAGGGTTTTGGATGGCGCAGTATGAAGTGACCCAGGCCGATTACCTCGCGGTCATGGGATCTAACCCCAGCATGTTCCGCTCTGATCCTCAACAGCCGGTAGAAAAGGTCAACTGGCATGAAGCGGTGGCCTATTGCCGCCGCATCACCCAGCTTGCCGAAGAGGAAAACACCTTGCCGGAGGGTTTCGTCTTCCGGCTGCCCACGGAGGCGGAGTGGGAATACGCCTGCCGAGGAGGAACCCTCACCCGCTACAGTTACGGCGACGATCTAAGCGACTCCGAACTGGGCCACTACGCTTGGTATGTCGAGAATAGCAATTCGACCCCTCATCCGGTCGGACAACACAAGCCCAACCCCTGGGGGCTCTACGATATGCACGGCAACGTCTGGGAGTGGTGTCATGACCAATGGCACTATGCCTATCCCGGCGGACGGAGGGAGGATTGGGTCGCCCCTGATGAAGGTTGGCTTCGGGTCGCCCGCGGCGGCTCCTGGCTCTACTCAGCGAGCCATTGTCGCTCGGCAAACCGGGACGACTATGGCCCGAACAATCGCTGCAGCGATATTGGATTTCGGGTGGTCCTGGCGACGCCTCTAGTCCGCTGAGTCATCCCCTGCCCCAGAACCCAGGTCATCAATGTCTGACCGATCCAGGCATCGGGTTCCACTGCAAGCGGGATCGTACTCCTACGACATCAACCCTGTCACCTGGAGGACCCGGTTTCCTTCTATCCCTCATGACAGGCAGGATCCCCGACGGGATCCCGGAGAAAAACCAATCAGGAAATCCAATCGCTTATGAAAGACTTAAGAACCGCACTCATCGCCACCAGCCTCTTGGCAGGGGCATTCGGATCTCAGGGACAAATCGCCGATCGAGGGAAGGACCTCGAGGCTCGAAAAACGGAGATTCTCTCGGCATTCGACACCGACGGGGAAGGGCGCTTGTCGGCCGGGGAACGGGACGCTGCCCGGAGCGCTCGGCGGCAGCAACAAATCGCCCGCTTCATGCAAGACCATGATCTCAATCAAAGCGGAGGGATCTCACTCGATGAGCTGGCACTCGCCGGCGCCACAAAGATGGCCGAAATGAAGGCCAAGAAACTGGCGGAATATGACGAGGATGGTGATGGCTCGATCGCCGCTGACGAAGTCCGCGCGGTTCACGACCGAATCCAGTCCGATCGGAGCGAATTCAGACGGTCACCGCGCCGCCCCTCCCGTCACGGTCCCGGTCGCCGAGGACGAGACGCTCATGGGGACCGGGAACGAAAACGCCCCCACCTGGATCACGGAGACGAGCGACCAATCCACAAAAAAGAGATTCGGACAGGCGGAAGGCAGGCAGCCCTTCAAGCGACCTTCTTTGAAAGACACGACCTGAATCAGGACCATGTCATCACCCCCGAAGAGATTGAAGCCGTCGATCTAGAAGCCATCCAGCAGCGCGCCGAGGTCATGCTCGCCCGACTCGATCGCAATGAGGATGGAGAACTCACGGCTGAGGAGGTCATCCTGAGGCAAGGCCCGGATCAAGCCCACGACCGGAGTCCGAAGCGGGGGCCCCGCTGGCTCAGAGCGCATCGCGATCATTCGAACGATGGTCCCGGAGAGTGGCGCCCTGACAGCGGAGCCCCTGAGGAGCCTCAATCCCCTCGCCGACGTTCCCACCATCGCCGGGTTCGCTAGGCCACCCCTGCATCACAACAGGTCAAACCGCCCATCACGACCAGGCCGGCTCCCTTGCCGGCTTGGTCCGACTCTTTCCCCACTCAACCCGCCTTTGTCCGGTCACCGCAATTCAGTCGACCGAGAACCGCCAACCCCGCTAACCTCCGGCTTGATGTGGAACCCCCGAACATGGATGGCGATGACGTCGCTCCTCGGCCTCATCCATGCCAACGAGGGCAGCGCCCAGATTCCGGGCCACAAGGGTGACCGCGCAAGCTACCGACTCGAGGAGTCCTCCTTCATCGGCTCCAGCCAAGTCAGGCAGCTGGAAATCCTCTGGGGACCGAGTGAAACAAACGCCCGTTGGGTCCGCTTCAAACTGATCAAAGCTAGCGGTGCCTCCTTCCGATTCTGGCTCCTGACCACTGATTATCCGTCGATCCACCGACCGGCTGCCGAACAGCAGATCCGGAGATATGTGATCGAGGATATCGGCCAGGCCCCTTTGGAATTCTCCAACCGATCCGGGTCTCGGCCCGTTCTCCCGAGAACGGGGTTCTGGCGTCATCTGATTCCGCGGGCGAGCGATCCGCTCGAGAGTCAATCGGTGTTTCCCAATCGGATCGACCTCCTGGGGCTGACCATGCGGCTTGAAACCGTGGGCATCGATCTCGACTTTCACCTTCCCAAACCAAAGAAACTCCAACTCCCCACCCATCTTCAAATCGGAGCCAAATACACTACCCGAGATCAAAACGAGCCCCGGCGCTACGACGGTGCGGAGATCAAACTCATTCCCTATCTGCCGGAAGACTACCCCCTCCGCCTCGGATCAGGCCAAACGACATTCAACGTGCCCAGCGCCCACGTTGAGCTGATTCGAAGGCATCCCGTCCTCTATACCGGCGATGATCCCCAATCGATGCCCTACCCTGATCGGCTCTACCAATCGAACTACTTGGGCCCCAATCCAGACTACCTTGACGAGCCCGCCGTCCGAACCGCGTTCGCCCTTGAGCGTCACCTCAAAGCCCAACCCCATCTTGCCTCCGAACTGTCGATTCCAATGGCGCTCGACCGATTCAAGGAGACCTTTCACCGTTCCAACCATCACGGACGACCGACCTGGTTTCAGCAGGGGCTTTTCCGCCGCGAGGATTGTCACCTCGGCAAAATGAATGTGTTGCAGGAGAACACCTGGTCATGGGACGTTCTTCTCTCAACCGCCGCCTACCAGCTCAGAGCGCAACCCACGGGAACCCCCTCCGCCATCGTCTACGAGGGTCGCATCGCCAGTCGTCGGGATTTGGCACGCTTCAACAGCGATTTCGGCTCCCAGCTCCCACTCGATCATCCCAACGCCTGGCTCGATATCGTCATTGGACTGATGCGCGGCGCGGCGCGCCTCACGGGGAAGGACTGGGGTCTGGCGATCTACGGGCAATTCCATGAAGCGGAGATCCGTCATGCGCTCACCTATGCGTATGAGCAGGGAAGCGCTTACTTTCTTTTCTGGACGAGCGACAAACGCCACCACATTCCCTATCAAGAACAGCTCGAATACTCGCGACTGATCCGTCACCATGCCGAAGCCCATCCCCAGCGCGACCTGGACCGGCTTAAACGGGCCGCAACCGAGCTAATCCTTTTCCCCCCGGGATACACCCTGATCAGCAAGGAACCCATGTGGTGGGCCGAACCCCTGCACTATGAACGATCCAACCGGTTCGGGCTGAGAATCAGGGACATTCTTGCCCGGGTGGCGGCGGAAATCGAGCGCTGCCATCGGGCTGGAATCCGCTACGATCTGGCCTGGGACCTGGAGGGGCTCGACCACAGCGGATACCACCGCATCATCTCAGTCCGTGAAAACGGTGAAATCGCAGTCCAGCATCCCCATCACTTGAAAACGTTTGTCCAACCTCGGTGGCCGGAACGTCCGAGGGGTTCGCCGGCCGGCCTTGAGATTCAACTGCCCAGGGATCAGGGCCCAACCCCCTTCACACTGAGGGCCGAGGCAGTGGTCATCGAAGCCCAATCGCCCGTCTCCTATTCCGCCCAACCCAACGACCAGGGGATCTGGATCGATTCGAAAATCATCTGGAAACTCTACGGTCCGGGAACCCTCCGATTCCGCGACGTGAGCCACCACTACGATCCGCAACGAAGCCGCCTCCTACTCACCCTTGAGGAACCAGGTTCCTACCGGCTGAGAGCTTCGGTCGTCGACCTGGCCGGTCGTGCGACGGTTCGCTGGCTCCCCCTCCAGGTGGTCGAATGATGGAAGCCCGGTCCCTTCAATCGCCCGCGGGCGGCGCCTTGATGTAGCCATGGTAGAGGCCCATGTAGTATGGAAGCAGGAACACCGTACCGCATCCAAGCCCCCGCCCGTTGCCTGCGGTGTCATAGCGAAACGGATCCGTATTCCAGTGGTTAAAGAATCGCTCGTTGACCGGAAGCACCCGGCCATCCACGCGGGTCCCGCGACTCCCCGGCGCATTGGGGGAATGGAGATCAATGGACTGTTGAGGCGGGAGGTCAATGAGATCGATCCGATGACTGTTGCGATGCCCCCAATCCACCCGATCCAGCGGAAACGCCTTGAGCGTGGCGACCGAGTCTTGAAGCCAATCTTGCCAGGGGCCGATTTCATGGCTTCCCCAAATACTCTCCAACCGCCGCCCTTGAGCGCAGGCGGCATAGGCGAAGTTAAAGAAGGGATTGATCTCCGGACGTTCCAAGGTCCAATACTGATAGAAGGCCTCCGACAAGCGCTCTGTTAAGGCCCGGTCCTTGGAATAACGCAATAGATTGTAGAACCCCATGAACGCCATTTCGTCATCGGATTGGTTTCCCGATCCGATACCTCGCTGCACCTTGGGAACCATCGCGTTGGAGTCATAGGCGTGCTGTCGTTTGAGACGCTCAATCGCATTGTGAAACCGGGGCTCATCAGTGAGATAGGCCGCGACCGTCAGGTAGCCCAGCATGCTCAGGGAGTTTAAACCCCGCTCCACCTGCCAATTGGGATCACGATTGAGCGACTGCGGTCCAAAGACCCCCCACCGGGTCGGCCGACCATCGTGATCCACCAGATTGAAGCCGTGCTGCAGAAGATGGTCCGTTAAATCTCGCACAACCGTCCGGACCCGCTCTCGCTCGGTCTCCGTCTCGGCGACCAGATCATGATAAAGCGGATAAAAAAAGTAATGGCCGTCCAGTTCGTCGGAACTCGTATCTCCCTTCCAATACCATCGGCCATCCGCACTCAACGGCCATCGTGGTTGGTAAACCTTCCAAAGGCGGTCGACCGTCTCTTGTCGAGCACGATCCCTCTCTATGCGACCCTGATTGGGATCGGGAAGGCTTGATTCGCGAATCGTGCGGGCCACAAAGCCTTTCGGCGGACTAGTCTTGCTTCCCTGGGTCACGACTTGCAGGAAGCGGAGGGCTTCGAAGGCCTCCTTGGCGCGACGCCGCGTGCGCCGGTCCTTCGTCGCGGCATAGGCAAAGCATTGGCCAGCCCCGTACATACTCGTCCACAATCCGTCATTGTCACTATCCTGCTGCGACACCTGCGATCGATCTCCCGAAGCCCCGAGACCGACCGGCGCGATGTATCCGTATTCGGTCCGCCTGAAGAGACGGTCAATTTCCCGCTCATAATACTCCGCCTTCTGGTGAAGGCTCATGGCTTTAAAATAAAGCCGAGAGACCCCCGCATCCGTCACCACCCAGGCGGCGTTCTTGGAATCGACCACCATCCCCTTGACATGATCGTCGAGGAGCCACCGTCTTCCCTGCCGATAATACCAGCGCCCCTCTCGATAGCGGATCAGCCCAATCCGACAACCCACCCATACGCTGCCGTCCTCTCCAGCAGCCGCACACGTGAATTGGTTGTAAGGCAGTCCATCCCTCCCTTCGAAAAAACGCCACTGACCGTCGCGACCTCTCTGCCCAAGGCCGGCCTCAACGCCAAACCAGAGGTTCCCCTGGGAGTCGTAGGTCACGGCGAGGACATCCTCAACGCCCCAGGAACGCCCTTTCCCATCTGAAGCGGTCACTTTTTTCCAGGGACCGTCCTCCTGGGTCTGTTCATACAGGCCGTCAAGCCCCCCGGCGACCCGCCGACCCAGACCATCAGAGGCAAACTGATCCACCCGGAGCCCTTGAGGACGCGAGACCTCAGAACCCACTCCGATGGCCGCCCCCTCAAGCCGCTGCCATTTCCCCGCCTCAAAGCGAGCAACCCGATTCCGACCCGACACAACGGGGCGACCCTCGGCATCGAGATCAATCGAGCCGACGCCCGGTTCGATTCCCAACATCTCCCAGGTGTAATGAGAGACCATCTCCTGGGAAAAAGGTTGGTCCACATGGGGAGGGGCCTCCGCCCACACCCAACGGCAGAGGATCAGTAAGCCGATCAATCGCACGATGACACCTTTCATGGCCCCCTGTATACAAAACAAAGGCCCCTTCGGCAAAGTCCCAGCACCCGTCAAAACCCTCCCCGATCCATCGGTTTGTTTTCCGTGGCTTTGACTCCTTGGGGAGGATAAGGTCCGACGATGACATGGTACTGGTTCCCGTCTCTTCCGCTGGCGCTCGGATTGGCCGGGATTCTACAAGCCGACGATTTACCCGAGGGCGTCGTCAATAGCCAGAATCCCGATGACGTTTCCCTGTCTCCCCAAGAGTCGCTGGCCCGGATCACGGTTCCCGATGGGTTTCAAGTCACCCTCTTCGCCGGAGAGCCCGATCTCCGGCGGCCGATCGCGTTTGATTTCGATGATCGGGGAAGACTTTGGGTCGTTGAAAACTACACCCATCCCGAGTGGCGGCCAGAAAACAACCGTGATCGAATCGTCATCCTGGAAGATGAGGATCAAGATGGTCGCTTTGACCAGCGAACGGTATTTTGGGACAAGGGCCGGTATCTGACTGGAATTGCCTTGGGCCATGGAGGGGTCTGGATCGCCAATACTCCCGAACTGGCCTTCATCCCGGATCGCAACCACGACGATCGCCCCGACGGTCCTCCCGAAGTCCGATTGGATGGCTTCCGGATCTCCACCAACAACGTGGTGAACAACCTCCACTGGGGCCCGGATGGCTGGCTCTACGGGGCCATTGGCCTGAGCTCCGTATCACGAGTGGGCGCCCCCGCTGAACCCGACGATCGTCGGGTACCCATCACCCGTGGCATCTGGCGGTTTCATCCTACTGACCGCCGCTTTGAGGTGGTCGCCGAAGGGATGGTGAACCCCTGGGGTGCCGACTTCAACGAATATGGCGATCTCTTGACCTCGAATACGGTGATTGCCCATCTGTTTCATATTGTCCCTGGAATGAATTGCCAGCGGCGCGATCGGGAGCCGTCGGGGCCTTATGTTTATGAGCAAATCCAGTCGATTACCGATCACCTTCACTGGGGAGGCGGCGTGTGGCAAAGTTCCCGAACAACCACTGAAGCCCATTCGGTCGCGGGTGGAGGCCATGCGCATTGTGGGGCCATGATCTATCTGGGTGATGACTGGCCGGAAACGTATCGTGGCAAGTTCTTCACCGCGAACCTGCACGGCAATCGAATCAATATGGATCGCTTGGAGCCTCGCGGATCGAGTTATGTGGGGGTTCATGGAGACGATTTCCTTTTCGGTAACGACCCTTGGTTTCGAGGCATGTCCGTCAAATACGGCCCCGATGGAGGCGTCTTCGTCTCTGATTGGCATGATTACGGCGAGTGCCACGATTCCGATGGGAGCCATCGAACCAGCGGCCGGATCTATAAAGTCACCTACGGCGGGGCCGCCTACGGGCTTGGCGATTTAAGGAAAGCCTCGTCATCCCAGTTGGCAGACTGGCATCGTCATCCCAACGAGTGGGTGGTCCGCCACGCTCGGAGAATCCTCGCTGAGCGGTCCCAGAGCGGGGATCGATTGCTCGGGCCCAAGCAGACGCTTCGCAACCTATTTGATGACGCCTCTTCCGTGGCGCATCAGCTTCGGGCGCTCTGGACCCTTTACGGAATCGATGGTCTGACCGAATCGGACCTGATCGGCTGGCTCGATCATTCCAATGAGCATGTGCGCCGCTGGGCGGTTCGGTTTCTGGTGGACCGCAAGGTTCCCAGTCCGCGGGCCCATGAAACCCTGGTGGCGCGGGCCGCGAGGGAACCCTCTCCCAAGGTCAGGCTGGCCCTCGCCGTCGCCCTTCAACGAGTCGCGCCCCAATGGGTCGTTCCTGTGGCTAGGCCCCTCCTGCGTTACACCGAAGACGCCACCGATCCCTACCTGCCGCTGATGATTTGGTACGGTCTCGAGCCCGCGGTGGGAAACCACCCGAGCCTGGCCCTGGAACTGGCTCGAGCAGCTCGGATTCCAAAAATTCAGCGATTCCTCATTCGGAGACTTCTGACGGCGGATCAGACGAAATTGAGTCAAGTCCTGCAGGCTGCCCTTCTTGAGAAAACCCCCTCAACGATTCAGAGCTTCCTCGAAGGCGCCCTCGATTCGCTCGAGCCCATGGGAACCCTCTCCGCACCGGTTGAATGGGCTCGTCTCCGCAAAGGCCTTGCCTCCGTGCCAGGGGATCGGCTTGCTCCGCTCCTGTTGAGGCTGGCGACTTTGTTCGGCGATCGAGATGCGATCCAAAGCCTGCACGAGGCCCTCCAAGCCAAAACCGCTCCGCCCGAGAAACGGCGCGATGCCCTGAAGGCCCTGTTGAGGCTCAAGGACCAAATCGGGCCGTCCGATCTTCATCCGCTCCTGGCGGACCCGCCCCCCCTTCGGGGCGAGGTGATTCGTGCCCTCCTCACCCACGGCGACGAAGCCACGGGAGATCAACTGCTCGAACACTATCCGTCCTTCAGTGACACGGAGCGGCGCGATGCGATTGGTGTCCTGACCTCTCGGGCCGGTGACGTGGATTCGCTTTTGACCCAGCTCGAATCGGGCCGAATTCAACGACAAGATGTGTCCGCGTTTGCCCTCCAACAGTTGCGCGCCTATCGAAACGAGGGGCTCCAAACCCGCATTGACCATCTCTGGACCGATGACCGGGACCGGCTGCAAAAGTCCGATCAAATCGCCCACTACAAAGCCTTGATGACGGACTCGTTCCTGGCCAGTGGGGACGTCGGGCAGGGACGAGAACTCTTTGATCAAGTCTGTGCCTCGTGTCACACCCTCTTCGAATCCGGAGGGCATCTTGGACCGGACTTGACGGGTTCGGGCCGTGCGGACATCGACTATCTTCTCAGCAACCTGGTCGATCCGAATGCGGTGATTGATGACGCCTACCGTCTGACAACCCTCGAACTGAAGGATGGGCGGATTCTCAGTGGGTTTATGGATCAGTTGGGAGACCGGTTTCTCGTGTTTCGAACAGTACAGGGGGCGGTTCGCCTGCCGATGTCAGAGGTCCAATCGATCGAGACCTCCAATCTATCGATGATGCCCGAAGGGATGTTGCAGGCGTTAGAGACGGACCAGATTCGCGATTTGATTCTCTACCTGAGAAGCGAGGACCAGGTGGATTTGCCCCAAGCAGCCGACCGAAGATAAGCGCGTTTTCCGGGCGCTTGAACCGTCTCAGGAAACGATGTCATGACCCGAGGGCACCCCAGGAAGCTGACCAGGGCGATGATCGGGGGAGGAAGAAAGGACCCCATCATTGCCGTTCGTCTCGCCGCTGGGGAACACAGCCGCCTTCTGAGTTGAGCGACTGGAGTCGACTTCAACCAAGCGACCAAGGGGCTCGCATTTCCCGACTCATGAGTTCGGTGGCTTCCGCGTCGTTGATGAACTCCTCGGCTTGGGGGTTCCATTTGAGCTTACGTCCGAGACGGATGGAGAGATTGGCGAGATGGCAAACGGTTGACACTCGATGGCCGATATCCACCGGAAAGTATGGATCGGTCCTTGTTTTAACACAGTCCAGAAAATTGCGGTGCTCTCCCGCCGGATTGGTAAAGAGCTTCGTCTCTCCCGACTCGATGACCGAGTTCAGGATCTTCGGCGAGCTTGCCTTGAGCGCTCCTCGCCAACCCTCATTCCCAACCCAGCCCTCGGTTCCGTGAAACTTGATGCTGGGGTTGCCCGGGGTACAGGTCATGGTGACGCCGTTGGCATATCGGTAGGTGACATCATAATCCTTGACGGTGTCATACAGTCCCTCCTCCCAATGGGTTCCCTTTCCATCCACTTCCACCGGTCCTGATCGCTCGGTGTCATTGGCCCATTGGGCCGTGTCAAAGAGGTGGGTGCCCCAATCACAGATGATCCCCCCCGAGTAATCCCAGATCCAGCGGAAATGGAAGTGAACCCGATCCTGGGTGTAGGGGGCTTCGGGAGCAGGGCCAAGCCACATCTCATAGTCCAAGGCCTCCGGAACCGGTTGCGGCGTGGGGTCACCCGGACCTTGCGGTTGCCTTGGAAGAACGACCTCGATGCGCTCCAGTCGACCGATTCGGCCGTTCCGAACCAGTTCCGCCATGCGGTGGTAGACGGGGACCGCACGGTCTTCGGTGCTGGTTTGAAACACTTGGTCGTGACGACGGATCTCATTCACCAGAATCTTGCCTTCGTCGATGGTCAAGGTTGGTTTCTCGCATTGAACGTCCTTCCCGGCGCGCACTGCCATGACGCTCATCAGCGTATGCCAATGATCCGGTGTGGAAATCATGACGGCGTCGATATCGGGCCGGGCCAGTACCTCGCGGAAATCCTTCGTCGTCGCACAGTCCCGATTGCCGTAATGGGTGTCGATTCTTTCCTTGGCGCGCGACAGGTGATTGGAATCCACATCACAGGCCATGAGGACTCGAGCGTCCGCTTGCCTCAAATAATGTTTGAGATTGTGGTGGGTTCCATGACCGCCCACCCCGATGAAGCCCACCGTGATTTTCCGACTCGGTGCGTCGGCTCCCAAAACGTTCGCCGGAATGAAGACCGGCGCCGTGGCGGCTCCGAGGGCGGTTTGGAGAAACGATCGCCTGTTCTGCTGTTTCATCACTTGTTGAGAATA
>DEAY01000134.1:0-8709 GCA_002348345.1 Verrucomicrobia bacterium UBA2970 | reverse complement strand
TGTTTCATCACTTGTTGAGAATAATGTCAGAATGAGATCTTGCCAGGTTTTGTCGACGGGAAGTCGTGGGAGGGAGATTCAACCGCTGCACCGCGGTCGCAAGGAGCAAGGCGGCGAAGCCAAGAAGTCCCTACAACCGCCCATTGATGATTGCCCGCCCCAGCCGAATGTGGTCTGCTCGGACCATGCAAGCCTCCGAGCACCATGCCGCCCTTCATGCGGCGGTCACGCGTCGCTTCTTCATCCGGCAAGCCGGCGCCGGCATGGCGACCATCGGCAGCCTGAAGCTTTTTGCCGACCCGACTGCGGCGGCGGACACGTTTTCCAAGCATCTGGCGGCGCTCCAGTACCTGACCCCTTCCGAAGAGTTTCGAAACGTTGAGCGGCACAAACCGCTCCCCTACAAGCTTCCCCTGGAAAAACGACGGGAAGTCGGTCTTGAGCGGGAAACCTGGAAGCTCGAGGTGATAGCCGATCCAGACAGCAACTCTCGACTTCGAAAGCCCCTCACCAAGAAGAAGGGCACGGCCCTGGATTTCCCGGGACTGATGGCTCTCGCGGAGAAAAACAAGGCTCGCTTCCTCAAAGTGATGACGTGCAACAACATTGGCAATCCACTGGGGATGGGACTGTGGGAAGGCGTTCCCTTGCGCGATGTCATTTGGCTTGCCCAGCCGGACCGAAATGTTCGGAGAGTCTTTTACCGCGGATATCACAACAATAAACCCAATCAAATTTTCCAAAGTTCCCTTCCCATCGGGCGGGTGCTTGAGGATCCGCCCGGAGAGCAGCCCGTGATTCTTTGCTATCAACTCAACGGAAAACCGCTGACGGGTCAGCGGGGGGGCCCCGTCCGAATCATTGTTCCGGACGCTTACGGCTTCAAATCGATCAAGTGGATCCAGCAGATTTTCCTGACCAATCATTACCAGGCCAACGATACCTACGCCGAACAAAACAACGACATCGACAGCAAGATGAAAACCTACGCCCGTTTTCTCCACTGTCCCAAGAAGGTCGAAGCCGGCGAACCGATTCCCGTGACGGGAGTCGCCCAAGCGGGTCAATCCGGACTCACCAAGGTTCAGGTTTGGCTGCACGATGCCAAGCAGTCGTTGCCGAGAGGGGATCGCTATTACACCACGGCGGATTGGAAGGATGCCGAGGTCTTGAATCCTGGACCGGCGTGGGCCGATCACCTTCCTACAAAACCTGCTCCGGCCATCCCCCACCAGATCGACGCCAACGGCAATCCCGTGTCCTGGCCCCTCCGAAACACGTTGACCCATTGGGCCGCCTTGATTCCTTCCGTTCCAAAAGGCAAATACGAGCTCCGATGCCGCACCATTGATCAGAACGGCGTGGCCCAACCGATGCCCCGTCCCTTTCAAAAATCGGGCGGTAACGCCATTCAGATGGAGGCCGTGCGGGTGGGGTGAGGTTGGTCGCCCGAGGGCAGGTTGATGCCACCGCGATGGCCCCGTCCTTGGAAGCCATTGAATCAGGCGTTCCTAACCAAAGGGGTCCGGTCCATGAGCGTTCTCACGGGAGCCTCAACTCGGCGAGGTATATCGCGGTCATGGGGTTTCCCCGATCATCCTTCTCATGAGAGGAGTACCATGAGATGAGGGCTCGAGTCGAAGAAAGTTCCACAAATCCGGGATAGGAGTTGTCGCCGGCGCTGGGAAGTTCGGCGAATTCCTCGAGGTTCCCGTTCTTTAACCAGTAGAACGACGTTTTGGGACCCCGACTCTGGGTGAACTTGCGCCCCCCCACGACCCACCGGTTTCCCCAGCGACTCAGGAGGGGTCCGCCGATGTAGTGGTCGAGATCGCTGCGTTGCCATTCCTGGTAAGGGGCTCGTGCACGGCAAAGCTGGGCTGTGTCACTCCCACGGCGACCGATGGCGATGATCGACCCATCCTCTTCGAAGCAGAACACGGTTTCGTCCCCCGCTTCGGTCTGAAAGAACGCCCGTTGCCGCCAAATCAGGCCGTCTGAGCTTTCCAACATCACCGAACGGACCGCCTTCCCTTCCCCTTTCGGTCCCACCGCATAATTTGTCTTGCGACGACCACAAAGATACGCTTTTCCCCCGAACGCGGCCGCCTTCCATACGTAGTGGCCGAATGTGCCCTGGAGGATGGTCGGGGGGGCCCAGTTCAGGCCGTCAGAAGTGTAGACGCCGTAGCCGAGATGCTGGTTGAGGTCGAATTGACCGGAGGGGTCATCGTACCAGGTGCCGCTATAGATGAAGAGCTGATCGCGGAAAATAAGGAAATGGGGATCCCGGGTGTCTCGCTTTTCGACGGAGAAGCGATAGACCTGCTCCCAGGATTCCGCATCCGCACTGGAAAGCACAATGATCGATGCCGAATCATGGACACCGTGACCCTCGGGGCAACTTCGAAAGGTGAGATAGAATCGGCCCTGAAAGCGGATGAGATCGGTAAAGGCGTTGTGTTCTCCATTGTGGAAGACTCGACGAATCTTCGAAACCTCGACCCTCGGAACGGATTCGGCCCTGAGCCCACCCAACGCAAGAATCGCCGTCAGCGTGGCGATTCCCCAACGGAAAGAGAAGATTCGAGCGCTCATCATCTTATGGGTGACCGATGGCACTAGGTTAAATCGGCGCCACCCTCCGATGGTGCCATTGAATCACGAGGCGAGCAAGAGTCCTTCCAACAGGCCAATCATCGCATTCCCATAAACCATGTGAAGCATTGAGGCCCATATCAGCGGCGTTCCGGCATTGGAGGCTGCAGTGAGGGGAAAGAACCCGAATCCAAGCATCGGAAAGAGGCGACGGCGCCCTTTCATTCAAAGGTCAAAATGATTCAGGAGGAACTCCTGGGTTCCCTCCCCACGATCGGGCGCCATGGGTGGGGAGGGTTCAACGGGAGAGTGCGTCCTCGCGATCATGACGGGCGAGAGACGGATCCCCGTCGGCGTCCAGATCAAGCCGGACATATTGGGCCGCCGCTTCGGAGACGGGCAGCTCCGAAACGTAACGAATCCACGCCATGCCCTCATCGACTCGTCGCCGCTCATGGAAGCGCATCCGGTCCGTCCATTCGATCAAATCGACCGATTGACGGGGGCGAGGTTGGAGATCGTCCCGACCCACTCTCACCCGGATGTCCACCGCCAGTCTGTTTGAGCCCTCATCGTACTGGGTTTCGATCACGGGAACGTCGTCCGGGTCGCCCGGGTCACTCCCGGCCACATATTCCCAGGCCGCCGTCCAACCATCTGAGTCCTCATCCACATCCATACCCGTCACTTGGAACGCCTCAATCCATGCCTCGACCGACATTGAATCAGAGGCTGCCGGATTGCCTCTGACGTCGGCGCTGGATCTCCAGGCATGGGGGGCGTGGGGGGGGTCGATTCCCGGTCTCAATGCCACCAACGAGTATCCCTGACCATCCGCCTCTTCGGGCCACGGCGTTGAATCCGACCACTCAAATGCCGTAATCGGAGCCCCGGTGGCATCCACCAGACGCAGCGTTTCGCCAGCGTTTGAGAGTCGATTCCTACTTCCATTTTGGTATTCTCCAAGGACTTGGATTTCCCTCCCGTAACGACTCTGAAAGGCGGCCAGGTTTCCCGCCAACACGGCCCGCTCGCCGGGCCCAAGCAAGGTGCTGGGCAGAATATAGTCAATTCCCTCCGTGAAAGCGACCCCGCCCAAATCAATGGAAAACTCCGGATCGAGGTTGACCAGTTCGATGAATTCGAAGCTCTCAGCGTCCGTCCACCCTGCCGCTTGTTCGCGATCGTTCGGGTCTTCGGGATGATACATCAGTTCGGAGATGGCAACGTTGTCACGACTTGCCACGCGCACGGTTCCTGTCCCCAGGATCTCAACTTGATCCGAGCCAATGGAATTTCCCCAGCGATCCAGTGCCTCGAGCGTGATCCGGTTGAGACCCGGGGCGACCGGAACGCGTCCTTGCCATTGATTCCATCCGGTCCATTCAAGCGGCACGAATCCCCCCCCGGCGACTTTCAGTTGGTCAACGTCGAGCCATCCACTGCCGGTGAGATTAATTGAGGGCCCGTTCACACGGGTCTGATCTGGAGTGGTAATGTTGAATCGCAGGGGTGGCGCATTCCGATTGATTTCGCCCAAGGCAAACTGCTGACGTTGTCGAATATAGGAATCAAACCGGGTGAGGTCTTCGTGGGGGAGATAACATGAGTAATGTTTCGTCCATTCACCCAGGTATTCGGGGTTGAACGTGGTCTGAATAATCTCCCAAAGGTGACGATAATAGTTTCTTCGGTTCCGTCCGCTGGCGGCGATCAGACGATCGAGATCCCCATTGGGCGTCAGATCGGACGTCGCTCCACGGACGAATGTGAAGTCCATATCCCAGGGAAGGAACAGCATTTTTCCATCAGCGGGTCGTTGGTAAAACATCGCGTTGTGCTGGCCACCCGAGGCATAATTATCCGCGATGCCAAACAGGACCTGGATGGCGAAGGCTCGCAGCCACTGATTGACATCCAGCAATCGATCGGTTTCGAGACGGAAACGACTTCCCGTCAAGCCCATCGCCGAGACCATCCCGATCACGGGATCGAAATCATCCCGATCCCGATTGTTCTTCAGGAGCCAGTGCCATCGATAGCGTTCTTTGTCGAGGCTGTTGAGATTCCTCACCCCCACACCGCGAACCTCGCCAGGTTGAGTCACCTTCAAGCCCTCGACCCCACCCATGGTAGAGGACAAGACATAGATCAACTCATACTCGTATAGGGAACCTTGGTTACCGTTATTGAACTGATGGACCAGAAACTCCCGATCGAATCGGGACTTTGAGAGCATTGCAGACCCCGTGTGTTGCGGGCGAGGCGCGATGACCCGGATCAGGTCATCATAGGATCCCGGAATCCCGCCCGCATGATTGATGGCGTGTTTGACCATGATCTCACGTTGGCTGAACTGGTCGCCCGCCCCCGATCGATCGACGGTAATCGTTTCGTGAGCCCCCAGAAAACGGTGATCCGCCGGAAATCGTATGTTGTAGCCGACCCGCAAATCGCTGGCCCGACCGTGCTCGCTGCCCTTGAGACGAATGCCCGCGCCGTAGTAGACATCCCGTTCATCGACTATGATCGTGCATCCCAGACGCTCATTACTCATGACATTCTCGCTGGCGTGAAGTCGACGGATGTCGTTGGATTTCATGACAATTCGTAGATTGGTCGGACGACAATCCCCATAGTCCAAATCCGCCTGTCCATCGGAAACTGGAATCAAGGCGGCCGAGTGTTCCCCTTCTGAAGGAAACCATGACCGGACACCTCTTCCGTCTAGCGCCTCCACATAGAATTGAATCTTGGCACCCAATTCCTGCCCGGGAATCGACCCGCTCCAACCTTGACTGGAACCTTGCATCACCACGCGTTGGAAGCGCCCCCCCCGGACCGAGTAAAGCAGCGTCAGACCCGCGATTCCATCGGGATCCTGGGCGACGACCTGAACGGTGACCGGCTCTCGCGGTTCCGGGACGATCGGGAAGTGAGACAATTCTCGGAACGTGGCCCCCCCATTCGGGCGATAGGCGGTGTTCGCTGCCCCGGGACTCCCACCGGCGTGAGCGACCGGCAGCAACGTGGTTCGAGCCAGCCGGTTAAAGTACAAACGGGAATGCAGTTGATTCGAACCACCCATCCACTTTGCCCGAAAGGAAATCCGATAGTTCCGCCGTTCCGAAACACGGACGTAGGCCCCGCCAAATCGGAGCGTCGTCTCCAGGTGATTGCTCATGTGCTCGGTGGGTCCGGTTGCAACGACTCTCAGGACCTTGTTCCCAAGACCGTCGGGGTCATCGATCACCTCGACCCTGCGATGGGTTCCAAGGGATCGCCAGGCCTCCGGAAGCCCGCTCTCGAAATCGCCGTTCTGAATCAGTTCCCGGGACGCACCGTCTGGCTCCTCGATCACACTGATATCATCAATCAGAAACTCACCCTCATCGAGAAGTCCGAGCACGAACTCTTGATAGCGTGTCGGATCAGTCGAGGGGCTGACTCCTCGACCCTCATAGGAGACCTGATGCCATCTGCCCGCGGTCGCACTCGCGGCCCAGGCTTCCGGCGCTCGGTTGTCGGAGCGGGGATCCCGCAATTCGAGGCTGGATCCTCCGCCATCGGGCCGGGTGGGCCAGCGCCCCCCGTCGTGGAATCTCAGTTCGTCGACTGGATGGCCCCCGGCGTCGACAAGGCGCAGTCGTTCCCCCCGCCTTGAAAGCGTTCCCGACCACTCACCGGCGACAGCCCTTAAATCCGGGTAGACGGCCTCAAAGTCAGCATGCCTCTCCACGATGAGCAGGTAGCGGCCTGGTTCCAACCGCGTTCCCGGGGGAAACGTGAAGTCAATGCCGTCATCAAAGCGCCAATGACTAAGATCCACCGTCGATTCGCCCTGATTCATCAATTCAATCCACTGACCGGCCTGGGCGGCCCCGGTAGTGGACCCCATCGGATGATACATGATCTCGTTGATCACGATGGATGATGGGGTCCGTGGTGGATTCTCTGAGCCGAAGGAAGGCTTTTGGGGATGAAACCACCGAGAGGGGTCCTCCGGCAGGCGTCCCTGCAATCGATCGGATAAGGCCACGGCATCGAGAAGGGTCCCCCCACCAGGGGCCAGTAGGAAAAGACGGTCTCCGATCCTCGGCTTCCAGTCCAGGATCTCCTCATCGATGACCAGGAAGCCTCCGGGCGCCAATTGGCGTCCTTGGTCCATCCGATAGCTGCGATGGTTTGAACCACGGATCTCATAGCCCGAAAGATCACGAACCACGGAATCTCGGTTTGCGATTTCCAAGACAAGACGGCCTTCCTCTCCCCGGCCGACTTCATTGAACTGGACACGACCGGGATTCGAGGACCGCTCCGGTGGCTCTCGGGCATCCAGGGTCAGCCCGAAGTCGAAATCCTCGGCCTCGATCATCGACTTCGCCTGGTGAACCTCGACGGCGATCACATTTCGACCGGCCCGCAGATAGCGAGGGGAAATCGATATCGGCCCATTGACGACAGCCACTTCCACTGAATCCGAGGCCAAGTCCCCGAATTGAAGGGGGCCGTCCTTCACATTGAAACGGTGGACCTCATGACCATTGAGGAAGACCACCCCGCCATCATCGACATGAAGGTTCATGAGGAGCTCGGCCGGCTCGCCCATAACGTTAAACTCAGCAGCAAAATAGGCGGTCAAGCTCACTCCAGAGAGCTCGGTGCCACCCTGAGGGGAACGCTCCACCCCCGGGCTCGGAGCGGACTCAGGTGAATGGGTGCCGTCGGCCAACCGGGTTATGGTTGACGCTTCCAGGGCCACCTTCCACAAACCAACGTCATCTAACCGGCCTCGCCAGTTTTCCCGGTTCCGATCCCCACCGAAATAAAGAGGTTGGGGGTTTTCCAATCCAGAGGAAAGTCGCTGATTTCCGAGTGCCGATCCGTTTCGGTAATAGGTTAACGATCTCCCTTTTTTCACCAGGGCATGATGAACCCATTCATTCCGTGGAATCGGCGGATAGAGAATATCCTCACCCGAACCACGGCGATGAAACTCCAGTCCTCCATTGGTGAACTTGATGAACTCACGGGGCGAAAAATCGGCGCCGTTGGCACGATAGCGATTTCCTAGGATCACATGCACGTTGGACGATTTCCTGGATAACGCCCAAAAAGCCCATGTAAAATCATTCTCCAACGTCATTCTTGGGATTTTGATCCCCGTATCCACATATCCGTCGACCCCATCGAACTCCAAGACCCACCCCCGTTCCGAATCCTTCACCCAATCGACCCCATTGACCAATCGGCCTTCTCTTCCCGACTTCCCATCGGTTGCCGTTTTCCCTTCGCCTTCGTCGAGCTTCCAGTAAGCGAGAACTCCCTCGGAACCAGGACGCTCCGAGGCATCCCCTGCCCAAAAGGGCGCTTCTCCCCTCGGCCAGTCCGAATGATCGAAACCAAGACTCGACCAACCGATGGGCGCCACTTTCCCCGTATTGTGATATCGCCACTGGGCGTCTTCCTTGATCAGCGGAAACACGCTTGGCTGGGCGGGTTCAGGCGGTGTATTGGGCCGCCCTGGAGTCCCGCCGATCTTCGGGGAAGCCATCCAGTTTTCGGGCCCCGTCTCTGCCGATCGTTCGTGGCGCTTGGACAGGGTCGCCCCAGAGCCAGCCGCGCCGACAGGCCAGCCTTGCCGGTTGCGGTAGCGAAGGCGGTCCATCAAACGCCCCGAACGATTGATCAATCGAAGCGTCTCCCCATCGTTCGACAAGCGACCAGTCAACGCCTGAGCATAAACCGGACTTTCCGCAAACAAGGGATCATTCGGAAGCGTTGTCAATAGGAGGTAGCCCCTTCCAGGGATTCGCGTGCCCTCCTTGAAGGTCAGGTCGCCCGCCCCCTCAACTCGCCAACCGGAAAGATCGACCGTCACCCCCATCATGTTGTGCAATTCGATCCACTCGGGTTGACTCGCCTCATCCGCTGGTTGGTATTGGATCTCATTAAACACAACCACCGAATCGGCTGACTCGCCCCGAAGAGGGACGATCGTCAGGATGGCCGACAGGATGACGAAGCCTCGCCCTAGAAGAATGCGAGCCATGAAAACCAACCCTCTCATGCTGTTACAAAGTAATCCCGGCAAACCAACGACCCATCTTC
>DEAY01000156.1 GCA_002348345.1 Verrucomicrobia bacterium UBA2970 | reverse complement strand
CCGCTTCATCTCCGTTGATTCGGGCAAACCCCTGTCGAAAGTATCCGTTGACGTGACTGAAGGATCCTCCAATCAGGATCTGACCGTCCTCTTGCACAGCGATCGCCGTCACACTCCGGCCTTCGGAAAAGGTCAGGTGGGTGACAAACGACTCATCAAGACTCCCATCGGGATTCAACCGCGCCAACCCCGAACGTTCCACGCCGTCATAGCGAGAAAAGCCACCACCGATGAGAATCTTTTGATCCACTTGAAGGGCCAACGATTCCACCCAAAAATCCGGTCCGAATCCCGGATCAAAACTGGTATCGAGGCTTCCGTCCTGGTTGAGTCGGGCGAGGTTGGTTCGAGGCTGCCCATCCACCAGCGAAAACTCTCCGGCCAACAAAACTTTTCCATCAGGCTGTTCCAAGAGATCAATCACCAAGGGAGAATCAACTCCCTCGACACCAAGCCCCACGTCAAAACTCCGATCGCGAGACCCATTCGCATTGAGTCGAGCAATGCGGTTCATTGAGGCGCCGTTGACTTGAGTAAACTCTCCGCCGATCAATATCTTTCCATCCCTCAATGGCGCGATGGCAATCACCACGTCATTGAGGGAAGCGGGGATGAAGCCGGAATCGACCGAGCCATCGGGGCGTAGCCGGACCACTTCATTCAGCTCGACTGCGGTCGACGCGTCGGGAAAGTTGTCACTGACGATCAGGTTGCCCTCCGAGTCGGCAGCCAATGCCGTGGTGAACGTGGTCGAGGCGTCAAACCCTGGGTTAAGAGTCCCTTCCGGCGTCAACTGAACGACTTGGCGAAGCCCCCCGGCCACGTTGCCACTGGGCTGCAAGCCCATTCGGACGAATTCCACGATGATCTCACCCTCGGGCACCTCTGGAACAAACGATTCATCGATCCGCCCATCTAAGTGGATTCGAGTTAACCCGGCCCGACTCAAGGTGTTGACGAAAAGATAGTATCCCGACATGAGAATCTTCCGATCCGGTTGGATGACAATGTCGGTCACCGGCCGCAGGGAAAGCGGGTTTCCTGTGAACGGAACCAAAACCGGCTCGAAGGTGAAATCAAGGTTGCCCGGTCGGTACGGATCGACGATCTCGATGCGAGTCGACACCGGCTCTCCAAATCCCACATCGTTGCTGGCATTACGAATTCCCAGTTCGATGGTCTCGTTTTCCTCATGCTCCGAATCATCAACCACATCGATGATGATCTGCTTGACCGTCTCCAGCGGCTCAAAGGTGATGCGCCCTCCCCTGAGTTGGTAGTCCTCGCCTTGGGTCGCGGTTCCACCGAGAACAAAATAGTCCACGCTGAACGTCGAATCACTCTGCCCCCTTCGAACGACCGGCACCTCGATCGTCCCTTCGTTTTCGACGACCGACTGGTTGGGGTGATCAAATTCAACCGTATTGGAAACGACGTTCGCCGAAAGCAGACGGCTCAAACGAGCCGGCCGCCCATTGTTCTCCCCCTCAAAAACCGCCCCGGTAATAATCTTTCCGTCCTCCTGCACGGCCAAGGCCGTGACGAAATCATACTCTTCGTAACCCTGGCCGTTTCGGTAGGTCGTCCCGTAATAGGGACCAAAGGAGCCATCCAGGGTCCCATCCGGCAGCACCCGCGCAATCCCTCGACGCCCAAAATCATCGTAGGTCTCGAAGTCCCCGGCCAACAGGATCTTTCCCTCCTCCAATACTTCGATGAAGCTCACCAACCCCGGACGGTCTGAGTCGTCGATTCTGTTGATCCCGACGATTCCGAGTCCAGGATCAAACGAGGGATCGAAGGAACCATCGGCGTTGAGCCGAGCGATCCCGCTGATGGCATTGCCATTCACCGCCGAAAAATCGCCACCAATGAGGACTTTCCCATCCTCTTGAATCGCCACCCCATCAACAAACGCCGCCCTGCCGGTCACGCCCCCCCCCACGTCGAACGTCAAGTCCACTCTCCCATTTTTCTCCAGACGGGCCACATTCCGGTAGCCTCTGCCATCGACTTCGGTGAATTGACCGACGATGATGATCTTCCCGTCTTCCTGGACTCGAATCTGGGAAACCCAGTGATTGATGAAGGTTGTCACACGGCTCGCGATCGCCACATCAAATCCGGAATCGAGCGTTCCATCCGGATTGAGCCGGGCGAGCCCCGGTCGCGACACCCCATCGTAAGTCTCGAACCGACCCCCGATGAGGATTTTGCCGTCCGGCTGAACGACGATATCAAACACCGCCGCGTTCGCGCCTTCGACTCCCGCCCCTGACTTGAATTGCGGATCGATCAGCCCGTCATCTCTCACCCGGGCGATTCGCCCAAAATCATCAGGGCCGATCGCGGTAAACGTCCCCCCCATGACGACTTTCCCGTCCTCCTGCAAGGCAATCGAGAAGACCCCTGAATTGGGAACCTCATTCTCCATATCGAAATCGCGATCGCGACGGCCCTCTTGATCGAAGAGGAGGATTCGGTCGGTGATCGGGGACCCGGGCCGACCAAAAACCCCGGAAGCCATCACGCGACCATCGGGCAAAAGCGCCAGATCGCTCACAAAATCCTCAATCCCGATTGCCCCGTCGAAACTCCGATCGATGAGCGTTCCCCGTCGTTCGTTGTCCTGAACGAACAATCGAGCTGTCGATTGTGTGCCCAGAATAGCCCCGCCGGTTGGCCGACTGAGCGTTAATGTGATGGGTTCACTTCCTTCGGGAATGGCATCGTCGATGTAGGCGACCTCAAACGTCGCCGTGTCCTCGTTGACCGCAAAATCAAGCGTTCCCGATGTCGGAACAAAATCAACATTCGCTTCGGCCAGATCAGACTCGGCGCGATAATCAACGCTCACCGGCAAACTCAGGTCGCCAGTCCGGCGCACCTCGACCTCGCCCGCCCCCTCATCCTCAAACTCAAAGAAGGAATCGGTCGGAAACTCGATTGTTGGTGCCGCCTCTTGGCAGAGCACCACGCTGCCAAGGAACCCCATTCCCCATGCCATGTTCAGCAGAATTCGACTTCTTTTCATAACCACCCTCAGTAGGACAGCCGATCGATCCACCGGCCTTCCCGGCCTCCTCCTCAATTTGAGGGAGATCTCCCTGTCACAGACCTCTCCAAGAGCATTTCTAGTTCCTAACAGATCTGTTCACCAAAAAAACTAGACGGCACGCCAGGATTCTTCGGTGAGCAACTTCCCCTCAGACCGAATTCTTCCGACAAATGCGGCCCCTGACGACACCAATCCGACGCCCTTCGGGGTTCCTGTCATCACCACATCACCTTCCTCCAGAGTCATAAAACTCCCGATTTCCTTCAGAATGAGGGCGGGGGGATAGATCATCTCATGCGTCGTTCCAAATTGCCTTCGCTCTCCGTCAATCTCCAATTCCAAGGAAAGCGTCTCTTCAGGGGACGCCAACGAGACAAAACGCCCAAGAACCGCAGCCCCATCAAATGCCTTGCTCCGCTCCCATGGCAGCCCTTTCGACTTAAGTTGGCTCTGCAACGCCCTCTTCGTGAGATCCAGGCCGAATCCCACCCCGCAAAATTCTCCATGGCCGACAACAAAACAAATCTCCGCCTCATAGTGGCGTTCAAAAGGACCTGACATCAAACGATCGGTGATCGCAGAATTGGGCTTGAGGAACACCACCATCGACTCGGGAAGCTCGTTCCCCAACTCTTCAATATGTTCCACATAGTTCCTCCCAACACAAACCACTTTGGAGGGCGCGACGCGCCTTCCCTCCACCTCGATCGTGTTCATGGTCTCTGTCCCGAAAAACTCCCCCTCAAGCCGGCCTCTGGATCACGGTCGAAAACCGATTTCCTGCCATCGTGATTCATGCTGCGCCTGTCGCTTGTGAGTATAGCCGTATTTCATGTACCAGATGTCTTGTTTGTCCATGGGGGTCTTGGCCACGGCACCGAACTTCGACCCGCGAGGAGCGGCCGGCGAGGCGTCCAACATCGCCTTCCCAAGCCATTTGTGACTTTCAGCATGTCCATCGGCAAAACTGAGAGTGCTGATGTTGAGGTGCCACAAGGCGACGGCATAGACCCAGGTGAACTGTCGCGGATCCGGATTGATCA
>DEAY01000212.1 GCA_002348345.1 Verrucomicrobia bacterium UBA2970 | reverse complement strand
TGTAGTAATAGTCGCCGTAGACGATGGGGGAGGTGTTGTAGGGACCGAGCTTCGGGTGGTGCCAGAGGATGTGGGGGCCGCTGGTTTCACCCTCTTCAATCGTGATGTCGCCCTTGGCTCCGGGTTCGATCACCCAGACCGGTCGACGGCGGTCCTGAAAGTAGCCCGAGGTGACGTAAAGGGCGCCGTGGGCCTCGAAGGGCGAGGGAATGGTGAGGACCGACATGCGACCGTCGAGACTCCAAAGGACATTGCCATCGAGGCCGTAGGAGCGGATCTGCTTTCGACCGGCGGTAACGATTTCCGTTCGTTGATCGTGCGTCCAGATGAACGGCGTGGCCCAGGTGCTCTTCTCGTCGCGAGTCGTCCTCCAGTTTTCCTGGCCCGTTTTGGTATCGTAGGCCGCAATGAAAGAGGCTTCGGAATTGTCGTAGACCACGATCACTTGATCGCCGTGAACCACGGGGGAGGCGGCCGCGCCGTAGTCGGACATCGTTTGCTTGGGGTCGACTTTCTGGGACCAAAGGAGCTTGCCGCCGAAGTCGTAACAAAAGAGTCCCATATCCCCGAAGAGGGAGTAGAGACGTTCGCCATCGGTGCAGGGCGTCTCGGAAGCATAAGTGCTCTTCGGATGGCGGCCGACGGGTGGTTTTCCACTGTGGGCTTCGCGCGTCCAGAGTGTTTTCCCTGATTGAATATCAAGGCAGTAGGTCATCCACCGGTGGGTTCCCTCCGGAATCTCCTTGCGACCTCGGCCGTTGTAAAGCCCCGCCTTGGGTTGCTCGAACTCTCCGTCACTGGTCACCGTCGTGAGAAAGACTTTATCCTCCCACACCACCGGACAGGACCAGCCGAAGCCCGGGATTTGCGATTGCCACATGACATTCTCGGTCTGGCTCCAGCGTTCGGGAAGCCGGGGGTCATCGTCGGCCACTCCCGTGGCATGGGCCCCGCGGAAGCGAGGCCAGTTTTCGGTGGCCGCATTCAGCACGGGCGCCGATTCCGGGCCAAGGAGCAGGGCGAAGAGCAGACTGGAAATGATTGATCTCATAGGGCTTGCTGGGTTAGGTGAAACCTAACGCGCGGGTGAGGGGGCTGGCAATTCCCAATTATGACCAAGGCGTTGCGTCGCCCCGCCGAGCGGCGTTGGATCGTGCTTCGGCCCAAGATCTGATTAGGAAAAGTGCCATTATCTGGTAATCTTTCGTGTCGGTGTTTTCCTGGTGTTCCAATGAGGATGGGGGAGACACCGTGTTGGGAGTAGCCATCGCTCGTCTTGCCATCCTCTCGCCAGAGGGGACGTTGGACCGTTCCGGGGCAGGAGCCCAATGGTTTCCCTGGTTGACAGATCGATCGGTTGTCTTATTAGTGAGGCTTGCCGCCATCGGGCGGCTGAACCAAAAAATTCGAAGAGTGCGTCGAATCATGCGAATGGGAATCGCGAAAGTGGGATCTGTGCTTCTGGCCGCGGTGGTGGTTGCCGTGGTGTGGGATTTACGGGAGAGAGAGGTTGACGAGTCGATTCCCGAGGAGCCCTATGTCCAGCCGGTGTTGTTTGACCCACCGGAGGTTGACCTAGGATCGTTCGCCATGAACGAATCCCGCATCGCCCCTCTCAAGCTGGTGAACAACGGTGAAGACCTCATGAAGGTGATCACCGCTCGAACCTCATGTTCCTGTTCCGTTCTCCCGGATGGGATTGTGGGGCAGACCATTGAGCCCGGTGGTTTCCTTGAAGTTCCCATTGAGGTCGGCGGAGGAGACCATCCTCAGCAATTGATGAGCGACACGATCCTCCGCGTGGAGAGCACGACCCGACCCGAGCACCTTTATGTGGTTCGTGGTACGGTTTTGGCCAATCTCATCGTCCCTTCAACGGAGTAATCCCGCGTTCCTTACGAAGCGCTTTCCGGAGAGGCGTCTTCTGTCAGGGGTGACTCTTTTTTCGGGGGGGTTCCGAAGAATCTCGAAAGGAGAAGGGCCACCATGGTGTCGCCGAAGAGGTTGGTCTGGGTGCGGAGGGCATCGGAGATGAAATCGATCGACGCAAAGAGGGCGATCATAATGGGCACCTGTTGGGCTTCAATGCCCAAACCCAGGGAGACCGAGACGGCCATGATTATCGATTTCAGCAGCGAAACGCTCGCTCCCGGTGCGGCGGCGGTAGCGATCGAGGCTGCCATGACGGTCAGCCCGACCTTGAGGATCACTCCGGTGGTGATGTCGATCCCCAGACTCTGAAGGATGACGCAGAGCACCACCATGATGTGGGCGCAGGTGCCGTCCATGTTCACGGTGGCACCGAAGGGGAAGATGAAATTACGAATGCTTTCGGGAACTCCGGCTTTGTCGGCGCATTTCATGGTCGTCGGAAGCGTCCCCATGGACGATCGACTGGCGAGGGCCACGAGATAGGCGGGACTCATCGTCTTGAGGTAGTTCCAGAGGACGCCTCGGAAGAGGAGGTACATGATCGCAATCAGGGTCAATTGATGGCCGGCGAGAGCGATGATGTCAGCGGCCAGAATCTTGCCCAGGCGACTGACCAAAAACGCGATCCCGTTTTCACCGACAACGCTGAGGGACATCATGAACACCGCGATGGGGAGGCAGAGAAGAACTTTCTTCATCCAGGCCATGCAGAGTTCCTGCATGAGCTCGAACATCTCATTGAGGCGAGCGGTTGCGTGAGGGAGAAAGGGAACGAAGAGAAAGGCCTTCGCTGCCATGTAGGCGATCAAACCCAACAGACCGACATCCGAGTTGAGAGGCGTGGTGAAGGGGGATTTGAGAAACGCGATGGCGCGAGCGAACCAACCGGGAAGCCCGGTATCATCGGGGGGCGAGAAGGAGATGCCTTCCCCAGGGGCGAGAAGGACTCCGGCAAAGGCTCCCCATGAGAGGGCAATTGAGGTCGTGATCGAGAAGAAAACAATCGCTGTGAGCGCAATGCCCACGCTTTTGCTGTTCTTCGAAACGGCGCACCACACAGAGCTGGCGACGAGGGGGTGGATGAAGAGGGTCAGGAGCCAGATGAAAAACCCTCCAAGGCCCGAGGCCAGGGCTACGATGGGACTGCCGAGGGCGTCCACCCCGGGCATGCGGCAGAGGAGACCGGCGAGCGCGCCGCCGACAAACGCGGCGGCGAGACTCCCGAGGAGACGTCCGGGATTGGAATCGTCGACCAACAGGTATCTAAGAATGGGGTTTTTCTGATTCATGATAGACTCCTTTCCTAAGGGGTTGGGCACACTTGCTTGGTGAGGAACCCTAGTCGATCCCAGGGATTGGCTCAAGTTGCGTTGTTCAGCGAGTCCAAGACGTTGGATCGAGATCGGAAGCTTGTTTTTCAACGGCCAAGTTGATTGGCTAGGGCCTCGTATGAAGACCATTTGGCTGATTCCATTCAGGGTGTTTTCCGTTTTCGCGGCGGCCTTGGGTTCCCAGGCTCTGGGTCAGGGGACCGAGGCCGATTACGCGCGTTCGGATGGCTTGAGAGAGCGATATCGGAACCGGGTGTTTCGAGCGGAAGTCAACCCGCAATGGATTGATTCCCATCGCGCCTGGTATCGGGTGGAGACGGCGCCCGATGCCCACGAGTTCGTCCTGGTGGATGCTCAACGGGGTGTTCGTGAGTTGGCGTTTGATCACCAGGCCATTTCGGAGGTGCTCGCCAGGCAGCTCGAAGAGAGGATCGTCCCGAAGCGCTTGGCGATGGATGCGCTTGAATTCGCAGCTTCCGGGGAACTCACCGGCTTCCGCTATCGGGGGGATCGCTACACGAGAGGGGCCCTAACATGGGAGCGGGAAGCCCCCGCGCGGGAAGAGGCGCGTCCCCCTCGACGCGAGGGACGGGGCAAGGATCTCCGAGGTCACGATGACTCCAGGCTGCGGTCGCCCGATGGAAAGTGGCGTGTCGAGATTCGATCGGAAAACGTATGGTTGGTGGCGACCGAATCGGATGAGGCGTTGCCGCTGTCGTTTGATGGGGATGAAGGGAATC
>DEAY01000058.1 GCA_002348345.1 Verrucomicrobia bacterium UBA2970 | reverse complement strand
GGGCGGGCAAGCGCGATCTGAGACCTCTGCCGGGAGGGGCCCACTCCGGTCAAGGTTTGGGATGGCCTCTTCCAGACAGGCTCCCGGGATCGACCTCACGGCCAAGCCTGCGAGGAATCCTTCTCAGAAGACGCTTCACGGAGCCGGAAAATGCTTAGGCGGCTCGGGAACTCGCTCAAACCGCAGCGATTCCTTCAATTCTTTTGACCCCGCCCGCAACTTTCCCTACTTTCTGGCGTTTTACCAATGCGTTGGTACGAAACCGGGACCTGAATGGCATTTAATTCAATCAAAACCTTGCTCGCGGATGCCGAATTGGTCACCCCAGACCAGTTTACGGAGTGGAGCAAGCAGTGGAAAGTCGCCGTTGATAGCGGTTCAGAGGAATCCCTCCTCGGTTTTTTCAGTCGGGAACGAGGCCTGGCGGAAGACCAATTCCTCCAGACCCTGGCCGATCAGCTGGATTGGCAGTTCGTCGACCTCCGCAAAGTCAATATCTCAGCCGAGGTTCGCAAACGGATCTCGACCAAAGTCGCCTTCCAATACACGGTCATTCCCGTCCGGGAAGATCCCGGCAGCCTTCAGGTCGCGGTCAGCAACCCCTTCGATTCGGGGCTTCTCAATGCCGTCCAATACGATGCGGGCGGTCCTGTCGAATTTGCCTTGGCACCCAAGTTGGAAATCGAGAAGGCGCTCAAGAAATACTACGGGGTCGGCGCCGAAACCCTGGATGAACTTGAGGATGACGACGAACCGATCGAATTACACATTTCGGAGGACAAGGAGATCACCGAAGGGGACCAGGAAGCCAGTGTCATCAAGTTCGTCAATCAAATCATCTGGGAAGCCTTTCAGGATCGGGCGACGGATATCCACTTCGAGCCGGAAGAAGACGATTTACGGATCCGGTATCGAGTCGATGGAATCCTCCATCAAGCCCCGATGCCGCCCCAGCTGAAACGATTTCAATCGGCCCTGATCTCTCGTATCAAGGTGATGTCGGGCATGGATATTGCCGAGAAACGCTTACCTCAGGACGGAAGAATCAACGTCCGGATCAAGGGGGAGGAACTCGATATCCGCGTCTCAACCGTCCCCACGGTCTACGGGGAAAGCGTGTCACTCCGACTGCTGACCCGCGGCAAGATCTTTCTGAGCCTCGACAAACTTGGTTTTCAACAAGTGGACGAGGAGGCGTTGCGCGACATCATCGTCAAACCGCACGGAATCATGCTGGTGACCGGCCCGACCGGTTCGGGGAAATCGACCTCGCTCTACGCATTCCTCAGTTCGATCAATTCCGTGCAAAAGCGAATCATCACCATTGAAGAACCGGTGGAGTATGAGCTCAAGGGGATCAATCAAATCGCCGTCCGCTCCGACATCGGACTCACCTTTGCGATGGGCCTGCGTCATATCCTCCGCCAAGATCCCAATGTGGTCATGGTCGGTGAGATTCGAGACATGGAGACGGCTGAGATCGCCATCCGTGCCTCACTGACCGGACACTTGGTCTTCAGTACCCTCCACACCAACGATGCGCCAAGCGCATTCACTCGCTTGATCGACATGGGGATCGAGCCCTTTCTCGTGGCCTCTTCGGTCGAAGCGGTCATGGCCCAACGTCTGGTGCGAACGATCTGTGAGCACTGCAAAACGGAACAAAAGGTAGAGGCCGACTACCTGCGGAAAATCGGTTTTCCCGAGGAGGAGATTGGCAGCGCGAAGTTTTACTACGGGCCGGGTTGCGAAGAGTGTCGTCAACTCGGCTATCAGGGACGTCTGGCCATTTATGAACTCCTCGTCATGAATGAGGCCATTCGCCCCCTCATTCTGTCCCGAGCGGCGGCCTCGACCATTTCCCAACGGGCCATTGAGCTGGGCATGCGCACCCTCCGGATCGATGGATGGCAAAAGGTGAAGGCAGGCATCACCACCATCGAGGAAGTGCTGCGGGTCACCCAATCCGAGGAACACATGGGAGCACTCGCCGAGGAGTCCTGACCGGTCACGAGGAAGACGGACATCATGGGGAAACGAAAATCCAAGTGGCACGAGTGCAATGTCCTTCACCGGTCGGAGGGACAGGCCGATCTTTGGAATTTCAATGCCTCGGACCGCAGTTTCGCCCTCAAGGCCGAGCACACCGAAACGGAGGGCAATCCCTTACCAGTCAAGCTCGTTGGAAAAACCTGGCGCAATCTCATTCAGGCTAAACTGAATCTCGGATGGGTCGCACAGGAGCATGTGTTTCTCCGGACCATTCAAATGCCCGAATGCGATCCCGAGGAACTCCTTCAAATGCTGGAGTTCCAGTTGGAGAAACTCTCCCCTGCCCCGGTCAGCCAGATCGTGTGGAGCTACGAACAGATTCCCTCCTCGGAGCCCGACCAAATCACGGTCCTTCTCATCATTGTAGAAGCCGAGGTGGTGGAGCAGCAACTGACCGGTTTTGAGGAACAGGGCTACCATACGGACCGACTTGAAATGCCCTGGAGTCATGAACTGGTCACCCTCGACCGGACCAAGGATCGCATCTGGATTCGGCTGGGAGAGGTCAACGATCAAATCGTGGCATTGGTGGCTTGGGTCCTGAACCAGACGGTTCAGCACGTCATGGTGCTCCGACTTCCCAACAGCGACGAGGGCACGCTCAATCTCACCGCACAACTCGACCGCACCGCTTGGACCGGTGAACTCGAGTCATGGCTCACCGAAATCCC
>DEAY01000057.1:15050-20465 GCA_002348345.1 Verrucomicrobia bacterium UBA2970 | reverse complement strand
CCTCAAACGACCGATGTCGTCCTCGAGGTCGGAACCGGATCGGGCTACCAAACAGCCGTCCTGGCCGAATTGACGGCCCGCGTCTCCACCATCGAACGAATTCGCCCGCTCTCGGAATCGGCACAAGATCGCCTCAAGGCGTTGAACTACGCCAACATTGACTTCCGGATCGGGAGCGGCCATGAGGGCTGGCCGGAAGCCGGCCCCTTCGACGCGATTCTGGTCACCTGCGCCCCGGCGTCGATTCCCGAGCCATTGCCCCAGCAACTTAAGGTCGGGGGTCGATTGATCATCCCGGTTGGAACCACCCAGCAGGTTTTGTATCGCATCACCCGACTCGCGGAGGGGATCCGGACCGAAGCGCTCATGGAGGTCCGATTCGTACGGATGAGGAATGCTGGCTAAAGCGCCTCCTCCGTTTTCCTCTCCGCCTGGGAACACCCCGCTCGCAGCGCCGCTTGAAGCGCTTGAAGCGCTTGAAGCAAACTCAAGCCCCGCATCCTCCGCCTGGAACAATCCCGAGACTCCCCTTGCCGTCGCCGCGAGATTTAGCTTGCCTTGAAACGGTCTTGCCGTTGTCTTCCCTCATGCTTCCAAGGCCGCTCCATCCATTCCTCGCGACCCTCATCATGACAACCGCTTTCGCCGATGGTCCCGCCGACAATCAAGTCGATGCCGTCCGTCCCGTTCCGCCGCCTGGAGTCTCGCTCGAACCGGCGGCCCAGACCCAGCTTGAAGAAAAGGCCACAGCGCTCGGCCAAGCGCTCGACCGCCTGAGAAACAACCCCACCCTGTCGCCGGAATCACGATCGGCCCTCCCCGACGTTGAAGTCTTCTACAAGGCCGTTCGCGACGCTCTCGATTACGACGAGTTCTATCAACCCGAAAAGGAGGTACCGGCTGCCCTCCAGCTACTTGAAGAGGGACTGACACGAGCGGCGGCCCTCGCCACAGGACAGATCCCGTGGAATCAACAGACCGGCTTGGTCGTGCGGGGTTACCGCTCGCGAATCGACGGATCCGTCCAACCATACGGGTTGGTCATTCCCGAGACGATGGACGTGAGCTCGCCCGACCGGAGACGACTCGATACTTGGTTCCACGGACGCGGCGAGAAACTCACCGAGCTCAATTTCATCCGGCAACGCCTGAAGACTCCCGGGGAATTCGCCCCCAAGGATGCCATCGTGATTCACCTCTACGGACGCTACTGCAACGCTAACAAGTTCGCCGGGGAAGTCGACCTGTTCGAGGCGTTGGACGACGTGAAGTCACATTATCGAATCGACGAGAACCGGATGGTCGTCCGGGGGTTCTCGATGGGAGGCGCAGCCTGTTGGCAATTTGCCACTCACTTTGCCGGGATGTGGGCCGCCGCCGCGCCGGGTGCCGGGTTTTCCGAAACCCCAGAATTCCTTCGATCCTTTCAAAAGGAAACCCTTGATCCCACCTGGTACGAGAGGAAACTGTGGCACTGGTACGATGCCACCGATTACGCGTTGAATCTTTTCAACTGCCCCACCGTCGCCTACAGCGGGGAGATCGACCGCCAAAAACAGGCGGCGGACATCATGGCCGAGGCTCTCGCTCGGGAGGGCATGACCTTGACCCACATCATCGGCCCGGAAACCGGTCACCGCTATCATCCGGAGGCCAAGGAGGAGATCGACAGGCAAATCGACCGGTTGACGGCGAGAGGTCGCAATCCCATCCCTTCCACCCTCAAGTTTGTCACCTTCACACTTCGCTATTCGCGGATGCGATGGATTCAGCTTCACGGACTGGAAGCCCATTGGGAACGCGCCCAGGTCGACGCCGAGATCCTCGATGCCCAGACTATTGAGTTGAAGACCACCAATATCTCCGACCTGAGCATCGTTATGGCCCCCGGCCTCTGTCCCCTTGATCAGACGCTTGCCCCCACAGTGATCATCGATGGCCAGGATCTTCAGCCCCCCGGGATCCTGACCGATCGTTCGTGGAATCCACGATTTGTAAAACGCAATCGGCGCTGGGAAGTCGCTGATTCAAACGATCCCCCCGGCCTGTTCAAACGTCCCGGACTCCAGGGCCCCATTGATGACGCCTTCATGGATCGCTTCATGATGGTGACGCCGACGGGCCGTCCGCTCAACCCTGTCATTGCCTCTTGGACCGCCCGGGAACAACAACATGCGATCACCCACTGGCGGAGCCAGTTTCGAGGTCGGCCGCGGATCAAGATGGACGGGGAAATCACCCTCGAGGACATTCGGGATCACCATCTGATCCTCTGGGGGGATCCTTCGAGCAATTCGCTCTTGCGGCGGATCACTCAAGCCCTCCCGATCCGGTGGACGAGGGAAGGAGTGACCACCCCGGAACGGGTCTACCCGGCCGACCGGTTCGTCCCCGTGCTCATCTATCCCAATCCTCTCAATCCCAAGCGCTACATCGTCATCAACAGCGGGTTTACCTTCCGAGAATACGACTATCTCAACAATGCCCGCCAAGTCGCCAAACTCCCTGACTGGGCAATCATCGACTTCACCTCCCCCTTGACCTCGCAACACGCCGGCGAGGTGACGCAGGCGGGATTCTTCGATGAGCGATGGCAATGGAAACCCAATCCCCAACACTGACGCCTCGTCCACCCAAGACTTTCAGGTACAATTCCTGCCATCAGAGTTCCGTGTTGACACCGACCCTCAGGGCGCCTTCGACCCTCGCGTTTTTTTTGAAGGGACTTCTCCTCGGGCTCGGCCTCGGCGGGGAGTTGCAATCCTCCCAGCCGCTGATTGAACCGGATCAGTTCATCGGGAAAGGAAGTCTCAAAGCCTATGCCATCCACCTTCCCAGACGTTGGGTCGCCACCGTTGGCTCTGGAGGTACCTTTCTATGGTCCCTGACCTCGGGTGAGTTGATCCGCCAACTCACCCACCAACGCGATTTTCTCTATGAGGTCACCTTCACCAAAGATGCCCAAGAAATCGTTGCCATCGGATCAGACCGAACCAGCATTTGGGAGACGAAAACGTTCCAGCGAAAAGCCATACTCCCCGGCGGGCGCGGAAACGCCGTCAGTTGGTCGTCCACCGCCCACGAACTGCTCCTGTTCGACAGAGGCAACGCTGAATTGTGGAGCACTCAATCCGGAGAGCGACTCGCGACGTTCCCTCATCCCGAGATTCGAGCGGCCGTCATTCACCCGAGCGGGACCACCGTGGTGACGACCGGCGCGGACCAAAGCGTCCAGGTCTGGGACGCCCGCAGCGGACGTTTGAAACGCCGTTGGCCCACTCCCGGGGCAATCTTCGCCCTCGATCTCTCGTCGGATGGAAGCTACCTCGTCGGAGGCGGGCGGCAGCAGGTTTGGATCTGGGAAATCGAGTCGGGACGTCAACTCGAACACTTTCCCGCGACTCGGAGCGGTGTTCTCTCGGAGGACAACCTTCGCTTGCTCACCAAGGGTGCCGACCGCAACGCCCATCTCTGGACCCTGGATCCTGCCCTCCTTCTCTTCGACTTCTCGGCCAATCCCACCCCCCTGGAATCGGTCGCCTTCTCACCCAAAGACCGCTGGGCCATCGGCGCGGGCCGAGAGACCACCTGGTTCTGGAACCCCGTCACGGGCGAGCTTGAGCACGAGATTCCAGGGCATGCGCCCCGCTTTTCTTCCGAGGGCGTCGTCTTCCTTGCCCAAACGACGAATGGGGATTTCGACCTATGGGAATCCAGCCCTTTGGGAAAGATTCGATCCTTCGACGGACACTCGAGCGGGGATTACTACGGCGGGTTTTCACCGGGCGGCGACCAGATCATCATTGTCGATGGAAGCGAGGTTTCGTTCTACGACAAAGCGGGTAATCAGACCCTCCGGTTCCACCGTCACCAAGACAAAATCACCGGCATCGCCTTGTCGCCGGAGGGCACTCGTTTTCTCAGCGCAAGTCGATCCGGCGAGTTGTTTATTTGGGATCGAGCCACCGGCGACTTGATTCACCAAACCCAGTGGGACGCTTCCCCCGTCTCAGTACAGTGGCTCTCCCGCCCCTCCCGACCCCTGGTCTTTTCCGAGGAAGGATCTGCGTCGGTCTGGGACGAAGCCCTGACCCGTGAGATCAACTCGTTTCCCGAGCACATGACCCTCATTCGAAGTAGCGATCAACTCCCCCAACACAGCCTCTTGGCAACGGCAGACGAAAGCGGTCACGTCATCATCCGGAATATCGAATCACTCGAAATCCAGACCGAAATCCACGTCGGCGTCGACGTCTTCTCACTGGCCCTGACACCCGATGGGGAACGGATCTTCATCGGTGCCCGTCGAGGGCCTTCCTTTCTCCATGAAATCGAAACCGGCAAGCGCTTGCGCACCTTCAATACCGACACCGCCTGGAGCGCGGAGATTTCCCCCGATGGCCGCACCGTGTTGATCGCCGGGGCCACGACCTGGAATCTCGATTCCGGTCAACGGGAGCGATCTCTCCGGTTCGATGACCGGATCGGGGCGGGCGTCAGCGGCGTGCGTTATTCCCCGGACGGCCGACTGATCGCCGGCACGGGATCGCACTTCGAGTCATCGGTCCGAGTCTGGGATGCGAAAACAGGCCGCGTCCTCGCCACCCTCGACCGGCATGAGAATCACGTGACCTCGCTGAGCTTTGCCCCCGACAGTCAGCAGCTGATGACCACCGGAGCCGACGGAAGGGCCATGATCTGGCAACTGAGGATCCCCCCCGCCGTCCGGTTCAGCCGGGAAGGGACTCAGTTCCGAATCGAGTGGGATGCTGGCACCCTTGAAAGTGCCCCCAGCCCCACGGGTCCCTGGGTCCCCCTCGGCGATGACTCGCCAGTCCTCATCAACATGGCGGATCGCGAAGGCTTCTTTCGAGCCGCGCTCCCCGAGGCCTCAACCAATCAGGAATAGGCCTTACCACAGAAGGAAGACGTTCCCCCGCTCTCGACCCGGGTCGCTTTTGCGTTGCCAAGCCCCCCCCACCATCCCACGCTTCTGCCGTGACGAGCGAACCGCTATTCTCCGAACGGGTCGTCCGAAGCTATGAGCTCGACTCCTTTGGCCACGTGAACAATGCCGTCTATCTCCAATACTGTGAAGGAGCGCGAAACGACTACCTCAAGCAAAAGGGGATCCGGTTTAGCGACTTTCAACGTTGGAACAAGGGGCCCTTCCTGTATCAGGCGACATTGAACTACAAGCGCCCGGTGTTCGCTGACGACCGACTGCGGATCGAAGGCCGGATTCGATTCCAACGACGCACCGGATTCCGCATTGATCACGTCATGAGCCGCATTGGCGACGAAGAAACCGTCTGTATCGCCGCTCTCGACTTCGCCTTTGTTGATCTGGTCACACAGAAACCTTGCCGCGTTCCCTCGCCCTTCCTTGAAGCCTTCCGTCCCGAAACCCAATGA
>DEAY01000057.1:14606-14746 GCA_002348345.1 Verrucomicrobia bacterium UBA2970 | reverse complement strand
GCCTTCCGTCCCGAAACCCAATGAGTTAACTCGTGAGAGCTCGCCTGCGCGAGGGCAAAGCCAAGGCCCTCCAACAGGCGTTGGAGAGCGGCACCCTTGGCCAAGGGTCGGTAGCGGAAGGCGAGTATGAGCGCAACATG
>DEAY01000057.1:0-14279 GCA_002348345.1 Verrucomicrobia bacterium UBA2970 | reverse complement strand
AACATGAACGCCGCCCGCCTCGCCCTCGGTGGCGAAACAGAGTGGATCGAAGTCTGTTTCTGTCAAACGCCGCTCGAAGAGGAACGCCCTTGTTGGGAGGAGTATTTCGAGCTCTTCTCAGCCAAGGGCGCCCATCGCCGATCCCACTGCCACCACGAAAACGGAACCCAGTTTTAGGCCTGTTTGGATTGCGATTGCACCGCCAAACTGGAGGCAAGGCTCACGAGCTGGGGAAAGTCCTTCATCGATCATCTCAAATCCTCCTGAGAAACCGGGCACCTCGGACGCGCGGGTGCCGCCTTCCCTAGTCCTCCGGACGTTCACCGGCCGGGGCCATCTTCACGATCTTGGGATCAAACTGCCCCATCACCTCCACCAGGTCCTCTTGAGCCGCCATCACCTGGTGAATGTCCTTGTAGACCATTGGAAGCTCGTCCAGACCGGCGGATATCAAGACGATCCCTCTCTCATCAAGAACAGGCTGGGCGTGCTTCCATTCAAAGGTCTTGTTGGCCTGGGTCCGGCTCATCACCCGACCGGCACCGTGTGAGGCGCTCTTGAGCGATTGGGGATTCCCTTTGCCCCTGACCAAGAAACCGGGAGACGCCATCGATCCGGGGATGATTCCCAGCACCCCTTTGCCAGCTGGCGTCGCCCCTTTTCGATGAACAATCACCCGACGCTTCTCACCATCGATCCAATGGTCTTCTTCCCACGCGAAGTTGTGGTGGTTTTCGACATCCAGCATCACTTCGACCCCCAGGTTCCCGGCGATGTGTTTGTGAATACAGGCATGATTGGCAGCCGCGTATTCCCCCATCAGATTCATGGCCTTCCAGTATTCCTGTCCCTCCTGGGTTGAGAGATCCAACCAAGCCAAATTGGCCAGCTCGCGAGGAAGCTCCGGGTGCCGTTTCTTTGCCAATCTGCTGTAGTGAGCACAAACCCCCGCCCCCGTCCCTCGACTCCCGGAATGACTCAGAAGGGCGAGATATTCTCCCTCGGGAAGCCCCTCTATCGGCTCGCGCGCTTCGAACCGGCCGAATTCGACAAAATGATTACCGCTCCCGCTGGTTCCCAACTGATTCCATGCCTTGTCCTTGTTTTTTTGGGTCACCCGGCTCACCGACCAGTCCGCATCCATCACCGGATGTTCCCGCTGGTTCCGTTGAAAGGCCGCGCCGATCCCGAAACGGGTTTCCTCCTCGATCGCCTTCCGAAGCCAATCCTGGCGCCTTTCAAGTGCCTCGAGCGGTACATCCAGGACGGTCATCTTCATCCGGCACGCGATGTCGACCCCAACCGCATAGGGCACCACGGCCCCCTCGGTCGCCAAGACACCCCCGATCGGCAGGCCATAGCCCAGATGAGCATCGGGCATGAGCGCGCCTTGCACCGAGACCGGGAGCCGACAGGCATGCTCCATCTGCTCGACCGATTGCGGCTCCAAATCAGCCCCCCACTGCCGCCAAGGGACGGGCTTCCTCCGGGCAACAGAGCGTCCCTCCATCAGGGAGTTCGCAAAGTTTCCCCGCAGCGCATCGTTGAGGAACGCAGCCGGATCAGCAACCACCTCCCCGACCATGGCCTCAATCAATGACCGGTCACCCTTTCGAAGCAAAAACGTGGCGATCCAATCCTTGGCCAAATGCATCGGCTCGCCACAGGGCACTCCCAGTTTGGAAAGTTGTTTGGTGTTCATGCTTGCCTAGTGTTCCCTTCGCTTGTCCCCGCTTTCCACCCCCGAGTTTTCACGAGGAACCAATGCTTCCATCGGATCCAACGATCCCAAAGAAAGCACGTTCATCGCAACCCGCTGATTTCACACAATCCGCCCCACCGCCACCCTCTCCGATCGAAAATTCGGGCCAACAGAGGCCACCGATTTCAGAGGACGTTTACTAGCCTCCCATCATCTCAGAGTGCTCAGGCAGGAGGTTTGACACCTTCATGCCCCGGAGCGTCGGAAAAAGAAACTGACCACCGTCCTCCCCACACCCGTAAGATCAAGCTGCATTGCCATCCATAACACTGATGTCAGGACGTTTCACCACCAAACCGACGGCATCCTGTCGAATTGAGTCTTTGGTTGGCGGTCCCTTACCAAGCGTTCCAATCACCAATCCATCCTTGCGAGCGTCGCCCGCCTCAGCATAGACTTACCCTCACCCTATGACAAAACGCATCGCAGCATTCACCCTCATCGAGCTTCTTGTTGTCATCGCGATTATCGCCATCCTCGCCGGAATGCTTCTGCCCGCCCTTTCCCGAGCCAAGGAGAAAGCCAAGCGCATCAAGTGCGTCAACAACCTCCGGCAGATTGGTATCGCCATGACCATCTATGCGGACGACAACGAAGACAAGATGCTGCAAGCCCGGCACCAGACCGTCCAGATTTCCCTGAACCCTCCCGAGCGAAAAGCCGCGGAGAGTGTCGGACTGATCATCAACACTAACAAAGGCATTGCAAAAATCTGGACCTGCCCAAATCGTCCCAGTTTCCCCACGTTTGAACCGTCCTTTCCGCAGTGGAATATCGGTTTTCAGTATTTCGGGGGCATCGAGACCTGGAACAATCCGGCCGGGCAGTTTAAGTCAAGAAGTCCAATCAAGCATTCCACTTCTCGTCCCGGCTGGGCCATGGCGGCCGACGCCATCCTGAAGATTGATCGACAGTGGGGCGGCGGTCGATTCGAGGCCTTCAAGAATATGCCCCCCCATCGAAATTCAAAGGGATTGCCCGAAGGAGGGAACCACTTGTACATGGACGGCTCCGCCTACTGGGTTCAATTCCAGAAAATGTTCTTTCTCCACAGTTGGAACACGAGTGGTGCCCGGGACGCCTATTTCTACCAGGAGGATGTCGGGGAAAAACTACAAGGAAAGCTAGAGCGCCTCCGAGCACAGTATTAGACTCGAGGCATGCTTTCCCGAATCCTCGGCTGGCTGATCCTGGCATCTCCAGTCGTTGCCCCTCTCGCTGCAGCGCCTCAGCCGAACATCGTCTTCATCTTCATCGACGACCTCGGTTGGGGGGACGTCGGCTGTTACGGCAACGACTTCATCGACACCCCGAGAATCGATCAATTGGCCGCTGAAGGGCTCCGGTTTACCGACTTCTATGCGGCGGGGACCGTTTGTTCCCCGACCCGGTGCGCGGTGCAGTCGGGCCAGAATCAGGCACGAATCGGCATCACCGACTTCATCTCCGGCCACTGGCGTCCTTTCGAAAAAGTGATCACACCGCGGCCCACAATGGCACTGCCGCAGGATATCGTGACGATCGCCGAATCCTTGAAGCAGGCCAACTACAGGACCGCTTACATCGGGAAATGGCACCTGGGGAACGGCCCTCAATTCCACCCCAGTCAGCAGGGCTATGATTTCGCCGCCGTCATCAACGGCCCGCATTTGCCAGGACAGTTTCGAGTCCCCGGCCAACCCGAGCTGAAGCCTGCGCCCAACCAATACCGAACCGATTTCGAAGCGGACCTGAGCATCCGGTTCATTCGGGAGAACAAGAACAAACCATTCTTTCTCATGCTCTCGCCCTACGCCGTTCACATTCCGCTTGCCGCCATGTCCGGCAAGGTGGAGAAATACCGTGAGAAAGCTAAGACCACCAACCGTTCGCTTCCTCATCCCGTGTATGCGGCGATGATCGAACACTGTGACGACATGGTGGGACGCATTGTCGATGCCATAGACGAGGAGGGATTGACCGACCGGACGGTGATTCTCTTCACTTCGGATAACGGAGGCTTGTTTCGGCGCTACGATTACCAAGCTGCCGCCGACGATGAGGTCAGTGACCTGGCACCGCTCCGGGGTGAAAAAGGAAACCTCTACGAGGGCGGCATCCGCGTGCCCCTGATCGTCAAGTATCCCCCCATGGTGAAACCAGGAACGGTGTCTCACGAGCCGACGATCAGCTATGACTTCCACCCAACCTTTGTGAGTCTCGCCGAAGGCTCCCTTCCCGCCAACCAAACCATCGATGGAGTCGATCTGGTCCCCCTCTTCAAGCACCCCAGCTCACGACTTTCGCGACCCGCGATTCACTGGCATTATCCCCATTACCACCACGGACGACCCGCCTCAGCCATCCGGGCTCGCGAGTGGAAACTCATTGAATACCTGGATGGAAGCGGCGACATCGAGCTCTACCAAATCCGCAAGGACATTGGAGAATCAAATAACCTCGCAACACAGCGACCCGCCCGTTCAAAGGCGCTTCAAAGCCAGCTCGCCCAATGGAGGCGAGACGTCATCGCCGCCATGCCCATTCCGAACCCGGGCTACGATTCGCAACGGGCCCATGAGTGGTGGAGTCCTCGAACGGGAAGCCCCGTCCCGAGTCATAACCGCAAACGATTTCCCCCAACCGAGAAGGATCTTTAGCCTCGCCCGCATCGAAGGGGATTCGGGGGAACGCGTCATTGCTCGCACGTCTCGCCGAGGAGAAAACCGCAGACCATCCCCGATCGCCCGGTCCATATGGAACAAAAAAACGTTCGACAAAGTAGAAAACGTCGATGGAATAGGGCCAAGGCCTCTAACTGCAATTGATTCATGAGAATAAGTGTTTCGACAAGAATGGTTCCTCTTCTGGTGGCGGGTTTGTTCTGTCTCCCCTTCCAGAATCAAGCGGCGTTCCCGTTTAATGATGGCGATCGGGTTTGTCTGATCGGCAACTCACTGGCCGAGCGGATGCAGCACCACGGTTGGCTGGAGACCCTGCTCCAAGCCCAATTACCTCAAAGGAACCTGGCCTTCCGAAACCTCGGCTTCCCCGGCGACCAAGTCAACCGGCGCCCCCGAAGCAAGGGATTCATGTCCCACAGTGACTACCTCAAACACTGCCAAGCCGACGTGATTTTCGTCATGTTCGGCTACAACGAGGCCTATCGTGGCCCCGAGGGGCTTGAGGAATTCACGACCCACCTCGATCAACTGATCGAGGAATACCGAGCCCTTCGCCCGAACGGAACCCATGCGCCTCGATTTGTCCTCTTCTCTCCCATCGCGCACGAGAACCTCAACGATCCCAATCTCCCCGATGGCTCGAGGAACAATCAAAACCTCGCCCTCTACAGCGAGGCAGTCGGCAAGATCGCGCAAGCCAAGACAATCGCCTACGTTGACCTCTTCTCCGCCTCCCAAGCGCTCTACGAACGCAGCCAGGAACCGCTCACGCTCAATGGCGTGCACTTGAACGAACTTGGCAATCGCCTGATCGGCGAAGTGATTGCGTCGCAACTCCTCGGGCAGGAGGTCAGCTTCTCGGACAACCTCGAACCGCTCCGGAACGCGGTCGTGGACAAGAACTTCCACTGGTTCAATCGCTTCCGAGCAACCGACGGCAATGATGTTTGGGGAGGACGTTCCAGCCTGAAATTCGTCAACGAACAGACCAATTTCGAAGTCCTTCAGCATGAACTGGTCATGTTGGACATCATGACTGCCAACCGCGACCGGCACATCTGGGGCCTCGCCCGCGGACGACCCATCGCCATTGACGACTCGAATGTACCGCCTCCCGTCGAGGTCATCTCCAATGTTGGCGGCGGCAGCCGGAGTTCCTCCGCCCAGAAGGAGGGCTCCCTCAAGTATCTCAGCGGCCAGGAGGGCATCGCCAAGATGACCATTCCCGATGGATTCGCGGTCAATCTCTTTGCCGATGAGGAAATGTTTCCCGAATTGGTCAATCCCGTTCAGATGGCCGTCGACACCCAGGGCCGTCTCTGGGTCGCCGCCTGGAAGACTTACCCCAAGTGGGAGCCCCTCAAGAAGATGGACGATCGGATCTTGATTCTCCCGGACGAGGATCACGACGGGGTCGCGGACCGGGCCATCACCTTTGCCCACGTTCATAACCCCAGCGCGATCGAGTTCTGGAATGGCGGCGTTCTCGTCGCCTCCCAACCGGACATCATCTTCTTGAAAGATACCGACGGGGACGACGTGGCCGACCAGGAGATCCGGTATCTCAATGGGATTGGGTCCGCCGACACCCACCACGCCGCCAACGCCTTTGTCTATGGTCCCGACGGGGGGATTTATTGGCAATCCGGGATTTTCCTGGTCAATCATATCGAGAGCCCCTGGAGTGCCCCTCTGAATACCGGCGCCTCGGGCATGTACCGCTTTGACCCCCGCCAACACACCATCGCGTTTCACGCCGGCAACAGTCCAAACCCCCACGGCATCAGCTTCGACTACTGGGGCTACCATTACGCCAACGACGGAACCTCGGGAAATGCCAAACAAGTCGTGCCCCATGAAAAGGGATTCAAGATGCAAGAGCTTCTCAAGAAGCAAGTTCGTCCCGTCCCGGCCAACGGAGTGCTTTCCAGCAACCATTTCCCTGAATCGATGCAGGGCGATTTCCTCATTCTCAACACCATCGGGTTTCTCGGGATCAAGCAGTATGGCCTGGATCGAAACCCTGACACCGGGGATGTCTGGGGAGAACCCAAGGGAGATTTGATCGTCAGCAGCGACAAGAATTTCCGCCCCACCGATATTGAGTTCGGAGGCGACGGGGCGCTTTACATCGCCGACTGGCAAAACGTCATCATCGGCCACATGCAACACAACGTCCGTGATCCGAGCCGGGATCACCTACACGGGAGGATCTACCGGATGACCGCCATCGGGCGTCCGCTCCAAACCCCGGTCCCCATCGCCGGCGTCCCGATCCCCCAGCTCCTGGACAACCTCAAACATCCGGTCGACGGGGTCCGCTATCGAACGCGGATTGAGCTGAGCGGACGTGACAGCCAGGCGGTCATCGCGGCATGCCAGGACTGGATCAAGCAATTCGATCCCAACCAGAAAGAAGACGCGCACCATCTTCTCGAGGCCCTCTGGCTCCATCAGCAGCATAACGTTCGGAATCCCGACTTACTGACGAGCCTCTTGAAATCGCCAGAGCCCCACGCCCGGATCGCCGCCCGAACAGTCCAGCACTTTTGGTATAACGTCGAAACGACTCAGATCGTGCTCAACACCCAGAACCGGGAAGAATCCCCGACCACGAAATCTGGCGTGGTCAGGGAAACACCGGAAGCCACCTATGTTCGGATCGGAACGATCGTCGAGAAAATGCGCTACGACGTCGATCAATTTGAGGTGAAAGCCGGCAAGTCGCTCAAGGTCACCTTTGCCAACCCGGACTTCATGCCTCACAACATCGTCTTCGTCGAACCGGAGTCGGCGAATGAAATCGCGATCGCGGCGCTCCAGCTCGGCCCGAAAGGATTCGAGAAGGGGTTTGTCCCCGACAGTGACAAGGTATTCGCCAGCACGCCCCTCGTCGACCATGGCAAGGAAGTGACGATCGAGTTCAAGGCCCCTGAAACCCCGGGCGACTACGAATACGTCTGCACCTTTCCCGGCCATCACATCCTGATGCGAGGGATCATGACCGTGAAGCCCTGAGAAGACTTCACCGGCTGGAGCGGGTGGCATCGGGCGCGGTCTCTCCGGTCGCTCCAATCCGTTCGTTCCCCCCTTTAAGGAAACGGTCGAATTGAGGTGCCTTTGCATCGCCCGAAGCGCGCGAGCACTTTGTAGTGCCCACCGGACGAAGTTCCGAATTGGAAGCCTGCTGCCAGCGCGTTAGGATGACCGCAATGGCACGGCATATCCCAACGCGACTTCTCTCCTTCGTAGCCGCCATCGTCACCCCTTTGATCACGATGGCGGCCTCAAAACCCAACATCCTCTTCATGATGTCGGACGACCACGCGGCCCATGCGATCGGAGCCTATGGAGGGCGTTTGGCAGCCTTGAACCCCACCCCTCATATCGATCGCCTGGCCAACGACGGCATGCTCTTTGAGAACGCCTTCTGCGTGAATTCGATCTGCACTCCCAGTCGGGCGACGTTGATCACGGGCCAGTACAGTCACGTGAACGGAGTGACCACCCTCAATGGAAGGATCGAACCGAAACGACAATTCCTGGCCCACCTGATGAGGGAAGCCGGATACCAAACCGCGATGATCGGAAAGTGGCACCTCAAGGAGGAACCTGCCTTTGACTACTATTCCGTCCTCCCTGGCCAAGGATCCTACTTCAATCCGATTCTCCGGGAAAAAGGCGCAGGGAACTGGCCAAACAACACCAAGCGCTACGCCGGGTATGACTCAAACCATTCCTCTGATGTCGTGACCGACCTCTCCCTCCGCTGGCTAAAGGATCGGGACCCCTCGAAACCCTTTTTCCTGATGCATCACTTCAAGGCGCCGCATGACAACTTTGAGAACGCCGAACGCTACGATTGGCTCTATCAAGATCAGGCGATTCCCGAACCGGAAAGCCTCTGGCGAACGCCCAACCACGGTTCCATTGCCACCGACGGAATGGGAACCTCGATTGGCAAGCGAAATACCAGACGCAACATGGGACACCACATGTTTGTCGATCGAGACCTGGACGATGCCACCTACAAGCGAACGGCCTACCAGCGCTATCTCAAGAAGTACCTCCGCACCGTTCGCGGCGTTGACGACAATATCGGCAGACTCGTTGAGTCTCTCAAGGAGGCGGGCGAGTTCCAGAACACGATCATCATCTACACCTCCGATCAGGGCTTCATGTTGGGCGAACACGACTACATCGACAAACGCTGGATGTACGAAGAGTCTCACCGAGTTCCGCTGATTGTTCGCTACCCCGGCGTTGTCCGAGCAGGCAGCCGCTCTCCCCTGCTCGTCAACAATTCCGATCTGGCGCCAACGCTGATTCAACTCGGGGGCCACCCAACCGTGCCCGACTACATGCAAGGATCAAGTCTCCTCCCCATTCTCAAGGGGCAAACACCCAAGAATTGGCGAACCGCCACCTACTACCGCTACTGGATGCACATGGCCCATCACGACAATCCGGCTCACTACGGAATTCGTACCCGGGACTACAAGCTCATCTTCTTTTACGGTCTCCCGCTCGATGCGCCGGGAGCGCAACCCACTCCCACCCAACCCGGATGGGAGCTCTACGATCTCCGCCACGATCCCCACGAGATGGAGAATGTTTACCACCAGCCCAGCTACCGACTGGTGACGGCTGAACTCAAGCGCCAACTATTGGAACTGAAGGATGAGCTGGGCGATCGCGATGAAAAATACCCGGCGCTCATGAAGGTCCGTGAGCGGTTCTGGGACTAAATGACGGACGCTGCCCCCCCCATCAACGCCACCTCCGCGCCATCGGTCTTCCGCGTCGAGGGGATGACATGCCAGAACTGTGTTCGCCATGTCCGCGAAGCGGTCGCGGCGATCCCGGAGGTTGGTTCCGTCGTTGTCGATCGGGAGAAGGGCACGGCTCAGATCCTCTGGAAACCCGGTCAAGAGCCCTCCGTCGACGCGGTGCTCCGGGCGGTCACCGACAAAGGCTTTCCGATCATCGCCGTCCGTGACGGGGCCGAGAGCCCGAAGTCAAGCGCACCCTGGTGGAATGATTGGCGCACCAACGTCCTCTTTGCCGGGTTCGCCTTCCTCATCCACCTTGCTGCAAAATGGTTCTTCGATCTGGATTACAATACCGGATTCCGGTGGTTCTCGTTTGCCCTGGCAACCCTGGTGCAAATTCTCTGTGGCGGCCGCTTTTACGCCGGAGCCTGGCGCCAGCTCAAACAGGGGCAGTCCAATATGGATACCCTGGTCAGCCTCGGTTCAACCGCCGCCTACGTCTATAGTGTTTCCCTCCTGTTCTCTGGCTCCTCCGCTCATCTTTACTTCAAGGAGTCGATCGGGATCATCACCTTTGTCTCCATCGGGCACTGGATCGAGAGCCTGGTCGCTCAAAAAGCATCGGGAGCCCTCGAGTCCCTCCTCGCCCTGGCCCCGACAACCGCAATCAAGCTCACGGCAAACGGAGAGAAACTCCCCGTCGCCATCGATGCCCTTCGTCCCCACGACCAGATCATCGTCGCTCCTGGCGAACAAATCCCGGCCGACGGAACCGTGGACCGCGGAACCTCCGTTTGCGACGAGTCCATGTTAACGGGGGAGTCGGCCCCCATCGAAAAAGCCCCCGATGTCCCCGTCTATGCCGGCACATTGAATCTCTCGGGTGAACTCCGAATCGACGTCTCCGACGCGGGACCCAACACCGCTTTGGCCCGGATCATCGCAGTGGTGGAGCGAGCCCAGAATAGCCGGGCCGCCGTTCAAAAGCTCGCTGATCGAATCAGCAGCGTCTTTGTCCCGATCGTGGTCGTCGTGGCCATTACCACGTGCTTCGCCTGGGCGTTCTTTCCGGAGCAAAGCCGAACCCTTCATTCCGCACTCAGCGTCTGGCTCTGGTCCCCAATCCTCCCCGCCGGAGCATGGGCGGCCGGGGTGATTCATTTTGCAGCTGTGTTGATCATAGCCTGTCCCTGCGCGATGGGACTCGCAACCCCCATCGCAATCATGGCTGGGACCAATGTCGCCGCAAGAAATGGAGTCCTGATCCGTGATGGCCAAGCGCTCGAACGCTCCGGCAAGGTCAGCCACGTCCTGTTCGACAAAACCGGAACGCTCACGCTCGGGAAACCCACCCTTTCCGACACCCAATGGCTCTCGGATGCGCCCGATAGGCTCCAAGCCAATTTATCGATGCTTCACGCGATCGCGGAAAAGTCAACCCACCCCCTCAGCCTCGCCCTTTGCCAATCAGGCCACCCCGCCAACCCCTCACCGGAGTTCGCTCACTGGCAGGAAATCCCAGGCAAGGGCATCACCGCCACTCCCCGACATCCAGCAGATTCGCATCCCTGGCGCCTTGGATCGGTGTCGTGGCTGGTAGCGGAGGGGATCGATCACCGCCAGGCCGAATCCTTTATTTCCACCCAACGACAACTCGGTTCGACCCTGGTGGGCTTCTCACAAGACGATCAACTGCTGAGCGTCTTCGCGCTTCGGGATCAACTCAAGCCCGGAGCCCGGGAAATGATCCAAACCCTGAAGCAAATGCAACTCGGCGTCGGAATCATCAGCGGGGACCATCCTTCAGCCGCCCAACACATCGCCGCTGAACTCGGTCTTACCCCTGAGACGGTCCAGGCACAGGTTTCCCCCGCGGGCAAATCAGCCGTCATCGAGACCTTGCAACAAGACGGCAACACCGTCTGTTTTGTCGGTGACGGTATCAATGACGCACCGGCACTGGAGAAGGCAAATCTTGGGATTGCGGTCCGGTCAGCCACCGATATCGCCAAGGAGTCCGCCGACCTTGTCCTCCTCCAATCGGATATCCAAACAATCCCGAAAGCCCTCAGAATGGCCCAGGGCACGCTTCGAACGATCAAGCAAAACCTGTTCTGGGCATTTTTCTACAACGCCATCGGCATTCCCCTCGCCGCACTGGGCTTTCTCAGCCCCCTCCTGTGCGCCGCCGCCATGGGCCTCTCGGATCTTGTGGTCATCGCCAATGCCCTGCGGCTTCGGTTTCGACAATTCTGATCTCCCTTGATGAAGCGCGCTCCGACCCTCTCAGTGATCATGCCGGCACGTAATGCCGAGGAAACGATCCTCGCGGCCGTCTCATCGGTCCTCGAGTCGACCTTTGATGATTTCGAATTCATCATCGTCGACGACGGCTCCACGGACCAGACATGGGGCATGATTCAAAACCTCCGCGATCCCCGCCTCCGACCCTACTCGAATCCCGAACCGGGCCTCTGCCGGGCCCTGAACCTAGCGGTATCCCGGTGTCGAGGGTCATTTATCGCCCGGATGGACGCCGACGATATCAGTGATCGCCACCGGTTTGAATGTCAACTCGCGGCGATTCGGGATCATGGCTGGGACGTGGCGGGGGGATTGGTCCGCATTGTCAATCGGGCCAACCAACCCGTCCCCTCCTATCAACGGTATCAATCATGGATCAACGCCAACCGAGATGATGCCTCCATCCGCGCCCATCGTTTCGTTGAAAGTCCCTTGGCCAACCCGACCACGGTCGCCCGTCGCGAAGTGTATGAGATCCCCTTCCGCGAGGGCCCATTTCCTGAAGACTACGAGTTCTGGCTCGAAGCCATGAGACGCCCCTTCGTCTTCGGCAAGGTCAATGAAGTCGTCTTGGACTGGATCGATTCCCCCCATCGAACGACGAGACGAGACCCGCGATACAGCCCTCAAGGCTTCGATACCTGTCGACGAAAACACCTCCTGCTCGGGCCGCTTCACCAGCAGCGCACCATCGATCTGTGGGGAGCCGGTCAAACCGGCAAACCGTGGCTTCGATGGTGGCGCATGAGGGGAGGAACCGTGCGGGGACTGATCGATGTCTCCCCCAAGAAAATCGGCCAACGGATCCATGAAGTCCAAGTGCGGTCGCCCGAGGCGCTCCGCCCTCCCGACGGTATCCCCCTGGTCGTCGCCGTTGGTGCGCCCAGAGCCCGAGAGGAAATCGAGTCGTTCCTGAGGAAGCTCGGCTACCGCATCGGCGAAAACGTTTGGTTCGTGGCCTAGCCACCGGCTCCGACAGTCGATGTCACACCGCTGACCCGGCCGGCCCAGTGGATCGGCTGAGTCCCACCGCCCCCTCGAGAAGGGCCTTGAGGATCTCGCTGGTGAGTTCCATCACCGTGATTCCCTTTTCGTCTTGTCCGAGATCTCGCAGCTCCAATCTCGGTAATCTCACTCCCACGCCTCGTCCACCCAGCAATGTGGCGCTTAAATTGACCCGTCCGCCATCCAGCAGAACGCGATCCGCATGCACCCGCCGTTGAAGCTTGGACAACACCGGATTCTTCGATCGCGCCTTCATCCGAACAGTCTCTGAAATCGCCCCCAGATTACTCCTCAACAAATCCCGTTCGTAGGTGACCTGGGCACCGACGACGGACAAGTCGCGAATGATCGTCTTGCTCTGGAACAAGGAACGCCACTCGAGGGTCAGATCCACCCGCTCGGCAACCAACGCTTCGGATGACTTGAAACCTTCCGGATTACCCACTTTCAGCCCCCCAATGTGAACCTTGCCTGCCAAAGGACTGATCCACACCCGCTCGGCCGTGACGGGCACCTCGGTCAACGCCGCGCCGTAGTTCTCGAAGGCCGATTTCCAAATGCGGGCGATCCCCATCCTCCCCCCGATCAGAACGACGACGCCCAATAAAAGAATCATTCCGGTGACACGTTTCAGCTTCTTCATCAAACTCTCGGGGCATCATGAGCACGGGATCGAGAGATCCAAGCCAAATCCAGAGCCCCTTTCCACCCCCCCTCCCTATTGGGGGCTTAACGGGGGCTTAACCCGAATCAAAGGCGATGGAATTTGAGTCATTTCGAGGGGTCGCGGATCGTGCCACCTCGCTCTCCCCATGGTCAATCACCTCATCCTCCAACCTCAAACTTGACCGCCTGGCGATGAACCAAGACGCCAAAAATGAACGAGCGCTTCTTTGGCATCCGTCCAGGATCCCCCCTCGCTTCAAAAACCGAAGGGAGGAACGCCCGCTCACTGGATCCATCCTTGGCGATTCGAATCAGATCGGTAGACAGTGAAAACTGCCGCCCATCGTACCTCCCATCCGACTGCAACCAGCCAAACAGTGATCGGGTTCAACCACCAAAAACGGTCCAAGAAATACTTTACCGAGCCCACGAAACGGATTGAGAAACGCCAAAGGTCGAGACTCAGTTGTGACTCGATCCCGCCAACTCCGACTCCGACGGCAACGGGACCGCTGATGGGCTGGAGGATCATGACGGTGATCAGCTCGCCAATCTCCTCGAAGTCCATCTTGGCACCGATCCCACACAAGCCGACTCCGATATGGACGGCCTGAGTGACGGACTCGAGGTCTTGACCTACCGTTCCCTTCCGACCCTCAATGATACCGATAGCGATGGAACCCTGGACGACGGTCAAGACCGGGACGGGGACGGGTTGCTCGATCTGACGGAGGACCAAAACGGGAACTATGTGGTGGACGCCGCAAGCCCAACTGGGAAAAGTACGTTGAAGCCGTGGATTTGAACTTTCAAGCCGGTCAATGGTATGAAATCGAGGTCACCCACCGCCCAGGTCAGCGGAAGGATAGTCGTTTTAAATTGCCCCCCCGACCGGCGACCTGAAATACCTGGTCTTCCGATCGAACAACGGGCTTGATGGACCCTTCGGCCATGTGACATCCATTGCCCCCGCCGAAGGCACCACGTTCACCGATAGCTTTGGTCCCTTTGGCCCGAAGCTCTATGGCATTCGAGCGATCAAGCGGCACGATGGACCCAGTGGTTCCTACATGAACATCAGCCAGACTACCTACATCGAGGTCAACT
>DEAY01000483.1:818-2934 GCA_002348345.1 Verrucomicrobia bacterium UBA2970 | reverse complement strand
CGTTTCTTTCTTTATCTTGCCTACAATGCACCTCACACACCGATCCAACCCCCGGCCCGCTGGTTGGAAATGGTGAAGGCCAGAGAAGGGGCCATCACCGATCATCGGGCTCGATTGGTAGCCCTGATCGAGCACATGGACGCCGGCATCGGCCAGGTGCTCTCCGCCCTAAAGAAAACCGGATTAAACCAGAATACGGTGGTCGTGTTCACCAGCGATAACGGCGGACAACTGAATGTGGGAGGCCAATGCGGCAACAACCGGGGCGGAAAACAAGATATGTATGAGGGAGGGATCCGTGTCCCCGCAGGCATTGCCTGGCCCGGGGTCATTCCTCCCGGATCACGAAGCGACTTGGTGGGAATGACCATGGACCTTTACCCCACACTCTGCGAGATCGCCGACGTCCCTCCGCCCGCCAGCCTTGATGGCGTTTCGCTCCTCCCCACCCTCTTGGGACAACCGCAGAGGGGCCTTGATCGAACCCTGGTCTGGCTGCGCCGCGAGGGCGGCATGCGCTACGGCGGAAGAGATTACTATGCGCTGCGCGAGGGCCCTTGGAAGCTCGTTCAGAATACGCCGTTTGAATCCTATCAACTCTACCATCTTGACAACGATCCTTTGGAGACGACCGACCTGGCGACTCAGTTTCCCCGGCAATATCAAACCCTGATCCGGAAACTCATGCTTCACATCCAGTCGGCTGGTCGCCTCCCCTGGCAGCGCCCCTCGCATCGCCTCTAAGCCTCGTCCCCACAACGCCTCCGGGACCCGTCGCCCCCTCGACTCGATCTCAAAACGTCGCCGGGTCGATATCGACGATGACCTGAACGTCATCGGGAAGGTCGACCTTGACCATTAAGGCAGCGAGCCGCTGTCCCAGGGCAGCCATCGAATGAGTGCGAAGGACGATCTGAAAGCGATAAAAACTCTCGGCCCGCAACAGCGTGGCTTCGGCGGGACCGGCGATGATCAATTCCCTCAAGTCGGTAATCCCCTCTTCAATTCTCCCCTTCAAGTATTCGGCGGCCATCCGGGTTCGATCCTCGTGACGTCCCCTCAGTGTGAGGGCGCACATCCTCATCAATGGGGGATAGGAAAGCTCCCGGCGAAACTCCACTTCCTGCTCGTAAAACCCCTGATAATCATGTCGGCGGGCGTGTTGAATCGCCGGATGAAACGGCGTGAACGATTGGACGAACACCTCGCCCTCCACATCACCTCGCCCGGCTCTTCCGGCCACCTGGGTCAGCAGTTGAAAGGTCCGTTCCCCCGCCCGAAAATCGGGTATATGGAGACTGAGATCGGCATAGACGATGCCAACCAAGGTGACGTTGGGGAAATGGAGGCCCTTGGCAATCATCTGCGTTCCCAACAGAATATCGATCTTGCCCAAGCGGAACTCGTTGAGAATCAGTCGATAATCGTCCTTTCGCCGAAGCGCGTCGGAATCCATCCGTCGGACCCGCGCCTTGGGAAACAACTTGCCCAGGGTCTCCTCGACTCGTTCGGTTCCGATTCCTGCGTAACGAATCTGAGGACTCCGACACTCGGGTTGGGGACACACCCGAGGAACCCCTTCCACGTGACCACACACATGGCAACGCAGTTGAGCGTCGTGCCGATGATAGGCCAAACTCACACTGCAATGGGGACAGCCCGCGACGAAGCCGCAAAGCGGGCACTGAAGGGAGGCTGCGTAGCCCCGACGATTGAGGAACAGCATCACCTGCTCGCCCCGCTCCAAGCGCTGCGTGATCCCTTCCTTGAGCTTCAATGAAAAAATAGGGATTCCTTTTTCCTTTCGTGCTTCGAGCCGTAGATCCACAACCCGGACAAGGGGCAGCGTCTTGGTGTCCACACGGGAGGCGAGCTCCAGCAAACGGTATTTCCCTCGCTGGGCATTGTAGTAGGTCTCCATCGACGGCGTTGCCGTCCCCAGCACAACAACAGCTCCCTCTCGCTGGGCACGCACAATGCCGACATCACGAGCATGGTAACGGGGAGCCTCCTCCTGCTTGTAGGAATATTCATGCTCCTCGTCCACGATGATCAAGCCAAGGGGATCGACCGGGGCGAACACCGCCGAACGCGCCCCGATCACGATCCGCGCCCG
>DEAY01000483.1:0-505 GCA_002348345.1 Verrucomicrobia bacterium UBA2970 | reverse complement strand
ATCACGATCCGCGCCCGGCCTTGTCGGATCTTGTGCCATTCATCGTGCTTCTCGCCGGCTGACAAATGGCTGTGGAGCACCGCCACCAGCGTCCGCAACGGACCTTGGCTAAATCGGGCCTTGAACCGTTCCACCGTCTGAGGCGTCAACGAAATCTCCGGAACGAGAACAATCGCCCCTTTTCCTTGTTCAAGGACATGTTCAATCGCCTGGAGATAAACCTCGGTCTTGCCACTCCCGGTCACCCCATGCAACAGAAAGACCTGCTGCCCTTCCTCCGGCCGGTCACAAACCCCGATAATCTCATCCAGGGCCTTCTCCTGGCCCTCGTTGAGCGCAAGTTTGGTGGTCGGGACGATGGTTTCATTGGCGAAGGGATCTCGCTCGAGAACCTGTGGTGTGATGGCCACAAGGCCCTTGTCTTCCAAGCGACGCACGGTTTCAGGGCTGGTCTTGGCCTCTCGAATCAGAGACTGCAATGGAATCTCGCGATGGCGCTCGACGA
>DEAY01000124.1:919-3225 GCA_002348345.1 Verrucomicrobia bacterium UBA2970 | reverse complement strand
CTCGATAAGGTGATCAGAAAATCCGGAAGGATCGACGTCATGGTCTCCAATGCAGGTGGTTCGGAAACGACCAGTTATCTCCCAAACGCTTCTATTGACGAGTTCACACGCACTTGGGAGACAAACGTCAAGAGCACCTACCTTTGCGCCCAAGCGGCATCTCGGCACATGATCCCTAAAGGGAAAGGCAAAATAATCACTATCGGCTCAATCCATGGGACAATGTCGGCGGACAAGCGTTTTTACGAAGACCTTGATTTCATGCGTTCGGGTCCACCATACCAATCGGCCAAGGGAGGGGTAATCCAATTGACTCGAGCTCTCGCAGCCGAATTGGGCGAGCATGGCATTACCGTAAACTGTATAAGCCCCGGCCAAATCCCAAAACCTGAAACGGACCCCGAAATGGTGGAACGCTGCCGAAATAAGATTCCACTCGGAAGAACCGGAAGGCCGGAAGACCTGAAGGGAGCCGTAGCCTTGTTGGCTTCCTCCGCGGGAGACTGGATAACTGGTCAAAACTTGATCGTGGATGGAGGCTGGAGCATTTGCTGAGGCATTCCCCTCAGCCGACTTGCCGTCCCACCACCAACACATGCTGACCCTGCTCGACCTTGGCCTTCCATGCCTGCGCCACTACCACACCATCCAAGCCTGCCCGCACGGGATGGGGTGCCTCGTCCAGACGATGAAAGTCGTGCAACAAGCCCACCACCTCTCCTTTCTCCACAACTTGCCCGCACTCGAGAACAGGCTCATAGATCCCCGGCCATGGAGCAGGGGAAAAGCATTCCCGATCAATCATCTCGATAACCTTCTGTTCGCCGGAGGCATGATGGGCGATCGGCTTGATGGATCCCTCTAGTTGCCCATGATTGATTGCCGCGGCCAAGACACCCTGCCTACCGAAACGTACTCCCGTAGGATTGACGGCTGCCCCCCAACCCAATTCCGTGCCTATTGTAATCTTACCTAATCGCTCGCTATCACTCGGTAACAACCCGGGAGTTCGATCCTGATAAACCATGATGAGCGGCGTAGCAAACCACTTTGCCGTCTCGAGCATTAGCTCGGCCTGTCCGGCATCCTCGACTTGGTGGTAACTGGCGGCGAGGTCAAACCTCGCAACCTCGCCTCCCGCATGCAGATCGATCACGACGTGAACCGATGGCCAGATGAACTCCCGAACGAAACGAGCAATCCTGTGAGTGATGCCGGAAATGGCGGGATCAACCCCAGCACCTTCTACGAAAGCCCGATTCAAGTTGACCCCATCTTCGAGAACACTCTCGCGGGTCGCAGAACGGAATGCCGGAGGATTCAAGACCGGGACGAGAATGATCCTTCCGCGAACGGCCGATTCCTCGATCTCTCCAAGTAGGCCTTTAATCACGACAGGTCCCTCGTATTCGTTGCCATGATTCGACCCGAAGGCAACCATGCCCTTTCCATCCTCTGCCTCGGGACCAACCCAGACCGTAAGGGGAACATGCCATTCCCCCCAGATGCTGTCATGCTCCAGGCATACCCAGTAATCCCTTCGGCCGAGGGAAACTAGGTCGAGGTCTTCGGGCGTAGAAACGATGCGGTCAATCATAATGCGAACCAATGCACACAGATGTCCAACAAGCAACCGTCAAACAATATTCAAAATCCATTAATCTTCTCGCACATGCTTGAGGGCAACGGCAGGATAACAGCATAGTGACCATGACGAATATAGACTGGATCATTGTAATAGCAGTGAACTTCGCAATATTTGCGTATGGAATCTGGTGCTCTCGCCGAACGAAAACCTCGCTCGACTGGTTTCTCGGCGGTCGCTCCCTGCCCTTCTGGATTGTCGGGCTCTCGATGTTTGCGACTTCGGTGGACGGCGGTGAATACGTCTCAATCAATGGACAAAGCTACAAGGACGGCCTTTCCGTGATCGCGGGATTGATGGCCGGTGCAACGATAGGTTCTATTGTCGCCGCCTTCATCGTGGTTCCTCGCTTGTACCTCGGAGGCCATTTCACGAATGCCGAATTTCTGGAGGTTCGCTTCGGGACAACGGCTAGAATCTTCAGCGTATTCGTACAGATTCAGTATCGTACAAGCGTTCTAGCTACAATCATGGTTGCCCTGCAAATCGTCATGGTGGAGATTGCCGGACTGGACCAAACCTCGGCATGGATAGTAGTAATTGGTCTGGCCCTAGCGACCTCAGTTTATGCGGCTTGGGGTGGATTGAAAACCATAGCCTTCACCGACGTCTTGCTTTCGATCGTGATGTTGACAGGCATTATCGTCCTTTGGTCAGTGGT
>DEAY01000124.1:0-532 GCA_002348345.1 Verrucomicrobia bacterium UBA2970 | reverse complement strand
ATACAGGCATGCCCTATCGAGCCGGCGATCAAATACCAGGCGGCAGTCATCCAGTCGTAGTGCTGGTGGGTTGGATATTGGTCGTGACCGGCTACTTCGTGGTAAACCACACTCAGACAATGAAGCTTTTTGGCGTCCGGTCCCTTTGGGACCTCAAGATGGCGGCTTTGCTTGGCGGAGCACTAATTTCAGGCACCTTCTTTTTTAGTGGAGGGCTTGGCTTATTCGGAAGAAATCTTTTCCCTGACTTGCCCAAACCGGACATGATCTACCCAAGAATGGTGAATGAATTACTGGCTCCGGGCCTCAAAGGATTGGTGTTGGCGGGCTTGGTATCGGCGTCAATAAGCACCTTCACGGGAATCGGGGCTGCCCTGTCGGCCCTGCTCACAAAGGATCTCTACGCTCGCTGCCTTGTGAGGGATGCAAGTGAATCCCACTACCTCAAGGTGAGTCGAGTTTCAACCATACTGATCGTAGCGGTCTCCTTCCTTTACGTACCGTTTATTCTCAATTCAAAGACGATGGTTGA
>DEAY01000496.1 GCA_002348345.1 Verrucomicrobia bacterium UBA2970 | reverse complement strand
CGGCGGGGGTCGAACCCACAACCTTCGGCTCCGGAGGCCGACGCTCTATCCAATTGAGCTACGCGCGCGCGTTAAACCCGCCCCCCCTAATTAATGAGACTCCTCTCTGCCCCGGGGAGCGTCAGCCTCACATTCTCCAGTCTTCTTCCCAAGTTGGCAAGGTCGTTCCGGAGCGGAGATCACATTCGCTGCGCCATGGCAGAATGCTTCAAACCCGCCTCAAACGGGGGTAGAGGACAAACGATTTCCGTTGGGGACGAATCCCGTTCTCCCTTAGATGGAACCGCTCCACCAACGAGGAAGACTCGCGGGCCACGAAACGATTACAAAAAACCCGCAAGGCGCTCGCCAAGCGGGTGGTTTTCAAAAACCGGAACTCGAATCAGGGTTACCTGGTGGCCTGGGCCTTTGCTTTGGGAGCTTCCTCTGGCTCAACCGAGACTTGATTAATGCTCTCCACTTTCACCTTCAGCTCGGCGGTGATCTCGCCATGAAGGCGCAATTCAACACGGTGGTCTCCCAACACTTTGATTGGTTGATCCAAATGAATTTTTCGTCGATCGACATCCACGTCGAATTGCTGCTTCAGCTCTGTCGAAATATTAGCCGCTGTGACCGATCCAAACAACCGCCCGTCTTCACCCGTTCGAACCTTTAGGGTAAGGAGAAGCTTGGAAAGACTCGCTGCCAACTCATTGGCCGCATTGAGTTCCCGAGACTCACGAGCGACCTTGCGAGCCTTCAGCACCTCGAGTTGTCGTCGATTCGCTTCGGTGACAGGAATTGCGATGCCCTCCGGGATGAGGTAGTTTCGCGCGTAACCAGCCGCGACCTCGACTTGATCGGACTCTCCACCGAGACCGCTCACTGGTCTCACCAGAATTACCTGAGTTTTTGCCATAATCTTAAATACCGTTGCCTCACAACCGCCTTCTTAAAGACAGTCGTCATCATCTAAAATGGGACGTCGTCTTCTTCAGGAGGAGGCCCAGACTGCGGTCCAGCCGGTGGGCGGGGCGATTGCGATTCTGAGTAACCCGATCCACCTTGCGGAGGAACCGCTCCTCCCGTGTCCCTCCCTTGACCCGAATCAAGAAATCGGAACACCTCTAGAACAACTCCGAGTCGACTGCGCTTTTGTCCCGTTTGCTTGTCCTCCCACTGATCCATCCGGAGACGGCCCTCCACCAATATCGGCCGTCCTTTCCTGAGATATTGCCCAATGGTTTCGGCCTGCTTACCGAAAGCATCCACATCGACAAAGGTCACTTCCTCCCTTGTCTCTCCCGTCTCCGACCGCCAGGAACGATTCACTGCCAAACCGATCTTGGCGATCGCCGTCCCCGAAGGCGTATACCGCAATTCCGGGTCACGAGTCAGGTTTCCGACAAGGATGACTTTGTTGAAGGATGCCATGGGAACGCTTGGTTCTATTCGGTCGCCGAAGCGGTCGCCGCAGGCTCGGGAACGGGTGCCCGGGCAATGCTGATCGACGATCGAAAAACATCGGTGTTTTCCGCTAGCTCTTCCTGCACCTTGCGCAAGCCTTCGACTGAGATCTCAAAAAGCACGGTTAAGTAATAACCACTCTTATACTTCTTATTCGCCACCCGCGCAAAGGATTTTGTCTCATGCCGATCGACATTGTCGATCTTGCCACCCGCACCTTTGATGCAGGCCGAGACGCCCTCAATCATCTTCTCAACGCTGTCCTCGTGCCCCACGCTGTTGAGGATAAACAATCCGTCGTACTGTTTCACGTTCTCTATTCCTGTTGTTCGTTCGGCAATTGACCGTTAAATCGGTTCATTGCCGTATCAATGTCACCTGCAGTCCAAATTCGTAGCTGATCGACCACCCTCTCTAGGACTCGATCCAGCAACCCCCGCTCGTCAGGTCCAAACCGACCAAGGACGTGCTTGTGGAGCCGTCCCTCTTCCCGACGTCCAATTCCAATCTTCAACCGGGCGAATCGGTCACTTCCCAAGGCTAGGGCAATCGATTTGAGCCCGTTGTGTCCACCGCTCCGCCCTCCTGGACGGAGCCGAATGGTTCCCAACCCCAAATCCGCGTCATCAGCCACCACCAACAGATCGTTGATCGGAACCTTAAAGTAATCCACAACCTTGCCAACCGCGATCCCGCTTGCGTTCATGAACGTTTGCGGTTGGCACAAAAGCACCGCACATCCCGAATCCAACGCACGCGCCACTTTGGCGTCGAACTTGGCCTCCATCCGAAACAGACATTCCAGTTGCATGCTGTATCGTTCCAAGGCCAGAAACCCGGCATTGTGACGAGTATTGCTGTATTCTGTCCCGGGGTTGCCCAATCCAACAATCAAGCGCATTCCGTGCCTCACTTAGCACCATTCCCCGATCCGCCCTCAGTCCACGGAGACCTAAACGGCCTAGGACGCCTCTTTCCCGCCCTCTTCTTCGGCAGAGTCATCGGCAGCCTTGACCCGCGGTTTGGTGATTGTCACCACCGGGATGTCTTTCGCCCCCAGCACTTCAACCCCCTCGGGTAACGGAACCTCACCCAGATGCAAAATATGACCTGCCTCCAGATCCGTGACATCGATCGAAATCACCGCCGGCAGATTCTTGGGCAATGCCTTCACCTTGGTTCGAAACAAAACATGCTCCAAGGTGCCTCCCGAGGTCTTCACCCCAACCGCCTCGCCATGGGTCTCAATCGGCACGGAAACGGTCACCTCCTCGTCAGCTGAGACTTTGTGGAAATCAACGTGGAGAATATCCCCCGTCAACGGATGGTGCTCAACCTCTTGCACGAGAGCCAATTGAGCTGCTCCGCCACCACCATCCACGGTTAAATCAACCAATACGTTTTCGGACACGGAATGCTGCACCAACCGGTCGAAATCCTTCCCGGAAATCTCGATTGCCGCCGGATCGATCCCTTTACCATAAAGCACTGCGGGAATACCGCCGTCCGCGCGTAACTTCTTAACTTCCGAACGGCCCATTCGGGTTCGTGGTGCTGCCTTCAGTGCAACTGCTTCCATCTTCTCTTAAACTCAATCCTATCAATGACAAAAGAGCCATCAACTCGTCATCCCACCATTGAAACGAAACAACGATGTGACCGAGGAATTACTATTAATTCGCTTGATGGCTTCCCCTAGTAACCCCGCCACCGACAAGGTCGTTACCTTGACCCCTTCGACAGCAGAGCGCTGGACTGTATCAGTCGTAATCACTTCGTCAATATCAGAGTTTCTCAATCTTTCCACCCCCTGATCGTTGAGCAGTGCATGTGAGACACAGGCAAGCACGCTGGAAGCCCCCCGCTCCTTGAGGGTTTTGGCCGCCATGGTTAAGGTTCCAGCGGTTTCAGTCATATCATCCACCAGCAGCACGGTTTTTCCATCGATTTCACCGATCACCGACACGGCCTCGACTTCGGTCGGGCTCTTTCGGCGTTTGGCGACGATCGCAAGGTCCGCCGCCAGCACTTGGGCGTAGGCGTGGGCCATCTTGATTCCCCCGACATCGGGGCTGACCACCACGAGATTCGGAAAATCCTTCGTCTTGAGGTATTCATAGATCACAGGAGCCGCATAGAGATGATCGACCGGAATATCGAAGAAACCTTGGATTTGTTGAGCATGGAGGTCCATCGTCAACACTCGGTTGGCGCCGGACGCCACGAGCAAGTTGGCGACGAGCTTGGCGGTGATGGGGACTCGCGGTTGGTCCTTGCGGTCCTGCCGAGCATAGCCATAGAAGGGCAGAACGGCCGTGATTCGAGAGGCACTGGAGCGTCTCAAGGCGTCAATCATGATGAAGAGCTCCATCAGATGGTGGTTGGTGGGAGGACAGGTCGATTGGACGACGAAGGTATCCTCTCCCCTAACGTTCTCGTCAATTTTTACGAACGTCTCACCGTCCGGGAAGGTTGACACGGTGGATTTCCCGAGCGGAATCCCGATGTAACTGGTGATTGCCCTCGCCAAGGGCATATTGGCGTTGCCGCTAAAGACTTTCACGGATGAATGAAATGGTTCGCGATCTGGCCTGGAAAAGATCTGGTCTCTCGCTACCTCTTCGGTGACACCCGTCCGCCGCTTCGAGCCCACCGGTCAGGCAATCCCAAGCTGCCCGACAACGCCCGAACAAATAGGCATCGTTTCAAGTGCATGATTCCCGAGTAGCACTTCCATAAACGACACTCGGTTTCGTTACGACTTCCGGATCCAGGCCAGAAAGCTTAAGCCTGCAACCGAATCGGTTTCAAGGTTGATTTGTATGAAACGCCGCCCGCTGCGGCCGTTTTCCGCTCGGGAACCGGCACTGGGCGAGCCGGATTGGATTCAGGGGCAGTTCCATTACCCCGACGCCGGGATCGCGGCGACCGCCCGATCCAACGCATCGATAACGATCTGTGGCGTCAGGAGCGCCGGAAGGACCTGAGCCGGTTTCGAGGGGTCAGAGGAAAACACCAGAACCAGGGGAACTCCCGCCCTGTGGAAGCGCTCAAGTTCCTTGGCAATGATCGGATCGTAATGAGTGAAATCGGCCCGAAAAGTGACCGCGTCGATGGCCTCCAGCTTGTCCTTTACCCGATCGATCTCGATCGCCAACCGCTTGTTCACTTTGCAGTTCTGGCACCACTTTGCAGTGAAATCGACCAGGACAGGATGTCCCTCGTTCCGCGCCTTCGCCACGGCAGCATGGGACCAGTGGCGCCATTCGATCCCCTTTTCAATCACCGCCATCCCTGCGACCGTCTTCTCGGCAGAAGGTTGCCTCCACTCCAGTTCCCGTTCGAGAATCCAGGCTGACCCGCCCAGCCCAATCACCATGGCAAGCCCCATAGACCACCCCCTCCTTTCCGGAACTTGCTGGACAAATTGGCCCCAGATCCAAGCCGCCAAGGCGATGACAACCAACAACAATCCCAGCCATAATTCGGACCCGTTCGAGAAATGGGTTAGCGCCACCGAATAGAGCCACACGGCCGTGGCCAGCATCGGAAACCCCATGGCCATCTTAAACCGTCCCATCCAGGGCCCCGGCTTGGGCAGACACCGCAGCAACCGCGGATTCCAGCTCAGCAGGACGTAGGGAAACGCCAATCCGGCGGCAATCATCACAAAGAACACCACGATCCAAGACGGCGACTGGGCAAAGGCAAATCCGAGCGCTGTCGCCAAAAACGGCGCCGTGCAGGGCGTAGCCAGAATGGTCGTGAGTATGCCGTTGAAGAAGGCACCCGGATACCCTTCCCGGGCTGAAATCCGGCTCGCAGCCCCCATCGCGCCACCTCCGAGACTCAGTTCAAAGACACCGAAAAAGTTCAGGGCAACCAAGGTGACCAACGCCATCATAGGTACAAGAAACCCAACGCTTTGGAATTGCATGCCCCAACTCGCCAAACGTCCCGCCTGCTGAACGCCGATGACCAAGCCGGCGAGAACCAGAAACGAAGCCAGCACCCCCAGGGCATAGACGATTCCCAGCCGCTTGACCCTGCCTGGCGATTCCTGGCTCTGCTTCACGAAGCCCAAGATCTTCAGGGCGATGACCGGCAACACGCAGGGCATAAAGTTCAGAATGAATCCTCCCAAAAACGCAAAGAGCAGCATTCGCCCCCATGCAACACCAAACTCAACTGTCCTGTCGTCGGGGGAAACCGCGGTTACACCTGAATCCACCCCCCCCTGCTTGACAACTTCTTCCGAAAACCGAAGGGTGGTTTCCACATAGTCGCTCCCCGGGGAATCGGATTGATTGAGCACCATCAACCCCGCGATTTCAGTCGGCCAGGGGCCATCGTATTTATAAACCGATTTTTCAATCCCCCTCTGTGCCGCTTCTCCGCCCACCACCTTGGTGGCGCCAGTGACTTCAAACTGATCGTAGGCATGAGGATAAAAGTCCTGAATGCGGTTCTGGAGCCGATCCTCTCCAATCACGGAGAAGGAGCGCTCATCCTCCACCGGTTCGCCCAACCAACGAATGGCGACCGGCAAGCCCTCCTCCACGGGAGGCACCTTAGCTCGCCACGATTCGATCGTCTGGGCTTGAGAAGAACGCCGACTGACCTGGCCGACCACCAGCGTTGTTTCCAACGATTGGTTTCTAGGGACACAGGCTTCCTGACACTCCAACCAACGGACATGGGCGCGAATCGATAGGTTGCCAGAGGGTGAATTGATCGAGAGCGGAAGCATCAACATCACCTCGTCGTGATACACGTATGAGAACATGCCCGCCTGCTCATACTTCTCCGGGACCGGCCATTGGAGCGCTCCCGCGGAAACCCCAACCGGAAGATCCCACTCAATCTGCGGGGGTTGCGCAGCCTCGCCGCCATAGCGCCAATAGGTATGCCACCCATCCGCCAACTCAAAATGCACGGCCGCCCAAATCGTTTCCCCTGTGCGGCACTCGTCGGCGTCGAGGATGAGGCGGACCTTCGTTTCAGCGGTCGTCGCTGCGTTGAGGCTTAACCCAGCCCAGATTCCCAAGGCATACAGAGCTAACGGCTTCAAGTTCTTCATAGTGCTGCGACGCTCAAAAAGGTCTCCTCTTGCCTAAAGAAGGACTTTATCTTCTCGTCTTGAGACCAACGGCGGCGCGATGAGTTTCACTTTACTTTTCCCTCTGATGCCCCTTCGGAGACGGCCCAACCCCAGTCCACCCCGAGAATCTGTCCCGTCACGCCCCGGGACCCATCAGACATAAAGTAGGTGGCCGCCCCATCCACATCTCCTGCATCGGCAATCCCCTCCTCGGCCAACGGCTGTTTCTGCTTTGCATAACCCATAATCGTTTCGTTGCTTTGAGCCCGTTTTGACATCGGTGTCGCCACCAGCGCCGGCGCCACGAGATTGAAGCGAATTCCCTCTGCGGCATAGGTGGCAGCACAGGACCGAGTCAGGCCAATTAGGCCCGCTTTGGCGGCGGCGTAGGCATGGGTTGAAAAGTGATTAGGTACCGGCGCGTAACCGAGAACCGACCCACAATTGAGCACCGATCCTGAGCACCGATTCTCTCGAAAATACCTCACCGCAGCCCGATTGGAGTATATCACCGAAGTCAGATTCAAGCGGATCGTCGCCTCCCAACCTTCATCGGTGAGTTCGTGTAAGGGGCCATCCCCCATAAGCCGTCCCGATCCCCCGGCGACGTGGTATAGGCCCGTCAGCGAACCAAACTGTTCCGCCAGCCTTTCAATTGCGGCAGGCACCGTGCTCGGGTCTCGGGCGTCACCGCAATAGCCGATCGCGGTGTCGCCGAGCACGCCAAGGGCCTCGTCAATTCGATCCGAATTTCGCCCGATGATCCCGATTCTTCCCTCTGCTTCGACAAATGCCTTTGCCGCGGATAAACCCAGGCCGGTCGACCCCCCGACAATGAGAACCACCTTGCCTGAAAGATCACTCATTGGATTCCCAGCTTCCGAAACCGGGCCTTGATGTGCCGAAAATGGAACTCGGCATTGCAAAGTTTCTCCAAGCGCTGGGAACTGATGCGCTCCGCCACCTCGGGATCGGAAAGGAGCTGGTGCTTGAAGTCGGCCGACTCGTCCCCTGCATTCTTGTCTTTCCAGGTCTGCATCGCGTTTCGCTGCACGATCTCGTAGGCAGCCTCGCGCGTGAGCCCCTGTCGAATCAATTCAAGCAGGATCGTTTGGGAGTTCCACATACCCAACGACTTTGCCATGTTCCGTTTCATGTTTCCCTCGTAAATGATCAAACCCGCGGTGAGGGAGGTGAGCTTATCGAGCATGTAATCCAGCAACATACAGGAATCGGGGAAAATCACCCGTTCGACCGAACTGTGACTGATATCTCGTTCATGCCAAAGCGCGACGTTCTCCATCGCAGCGACCGCGTTCCCCCTCAGCACCCGAGCCAAACCACTCAATCGTTCACCGGTGATGGGGTTGCGTTTGTGAGGCATGGCGCTCGACCCCTTCTGCCCCTTGGCGAAGAATTCCTCGGCTTCGAGAACCTCGGTTCGTTGCAAGTGTCGAAATTCGGTCGCCCATCGGTCGATACTCGACCCAATCACCGCAAGGGCGGACATCATCTCGGCGTGAATGTCGCGCTGCACCACTTGGGTGGCAATCGGAGCTGGTTTGAGTCCCAACTGACGGCAGACAAACGCTTCGGTCTTTGGCGACAAATGGGCACTAGTACCGACCGCCCCCGAGAGCTTTCCGACGGCCACGCGACCCTGGATGGTCTTCAGGCGTTCGAGCGCCCTGCCAAACTCATCATACATCAGCGCCATCTTTAGACCGAAGGTGGTGGGTTCGGCATGAATCCCGTGGCTCCGCCCGATCATCGGGGTGAACTGGTGGCGAAGCGCCTTCTTGGCAATCGCTTTCCGGAGCCGCTGAAGGTCCTTGAGCAGGATCCCGAGCGATTCGGACATCTGGACGGCAAAGGCCGTATCAATAATGTCACTACTGGTGAGCCCGAAGTGGAGCCATCGACTGGCCGGGGCACCGATGGTTTCGGCGACGTTGGTCGTAAACGCGATGACGTCATGGTTGAGCGTCTTTTCCAACTCGCGACAGCGCTCCACGGTGAAGGCAGCCTTCGACTTCATCTGGCGAAAATCCTTGGCCGGAACAATGCCTTGTTTCACCAAGGATTCCGTCGCCAGCAGTTCGATCTGCAACCAGATCTCAAGCTTTCGCTCTTCCGTCCATAGCGCCCGCATCGCAGGGCGGGAGTAACGTCCGATCATAGAAGGCCAAGAAACATCAATTCGAGGATTGAAAAAAGCAAAACCTGATGCGAATCGTCTCCGCCGAGTCAAGCCCCGCTCGCTTCACCCGCAGTCAGGAAGCATCGAGTCACCAGGAACGGAGCATCCGATCCCGGTTCAACAACGATTTCACTTGCGGTCCATTCGTGACCGAGCCGATTCAAGGATCTTGCGCTCCTGTTCCGTCAAGCTATGAATTCCCTTTTCAGAGATTTT
>DEAY01000079.1 GCA_002348345.1 Verrucomicrobia bacterium UBA2970 | reverse complement strand
CCCCGCCGATGACAACCGTTTCCTCGCAACTGATCCAGGTGCCCCAGGGGGTGGGGCCCCCAGCACAATTTCGGATGGTTCCGGCAAGGCTCAGGAAATGGGATTCGATCGTTTGACGGCGAAGGTTGTAGACCAGAGTTGAAGTGCCGCCTAGTTGCGGTTGCTTGCCGCGTCCCGTGTCATAGAGCTTCGTGTTGGGGATTTTGTCGAGGAGCTCGTTTTGCAGGCCGAAGGGACCTTGAAAGGATTGACCATCCTCCAGTTCGTGATTGCAAACGATGGCGACCCGTTCTGTGTCGAGTCCAAAGGCTGCCATTCCGTCCGGCGCTCCGGGGACGCGGAGTCCGTCATTCATGAATTGGCCGGTCGTGGACAGGACCTTGTAAGTAAACCCCTCCGGGAGATCGAGAATGCGCTTTGGATCTGTCAGCAGTTCCCCAAAGCCCTCGGTCTGGCTCCGATAGGGTTGTCTCACGGGGTAGGCGTAGTCAAATTGGTTGGTCGAGGTGTTCGCGAAGAGCGGGGAGCTTAGGTATCGGTGCAACCCGAGAAACCCTGCGGTGACCGCTCCGGAACCCCTAATAAAACGTCTGCGGGTGATGCTCATGTTCGGACCAAATCGCTACCGGAATCGGACCGATGAGTCGAGTGCAAAACCGCTGAAGCATTTGATCGGGGCGGTGATGATTAGAATGAATTACCGATGAGTCCCCGGTTGAGAATCCAACCAATGCCTTTTTCACTCTTCCGTGACAGGCTGATGCGGGAGGCCGAATCAGGAGGGATGGGGCACCTCTCCCTTTTGGTCGTATGAACCAGACCCAACCAGAGCCTGTTTAACCCTTTCCGAGTCGGCTGATACGATGAAATTCAGGGTCTTGCTTCCGTCGGGTGAGTGGATGATCCCAAATGCTTCTCCGCGATTGCTTTTCCGCCGGGCGAGGGTATAAGCGTCGGATGCGACTCAGGATGCCTCGGTTATGGGGAGGGGCCATGGGGTTCTTTCTTCTAAGCGCCTGCTTGGTTCGGAGCGAGCCCCCCAATATCGTTTTGATTCTGGCCGATGATGTTGGCTTTGAGTGTTTCGGGAGCTACGGGAGCCGAGAGTATCAAACGCCTCGTCTCGATGCCCTGTCTCGAGGAGGGATCCAGTTTGACCACTGCCACTCAACGCCGCTCTGCACGCCAAGCCGCGTGAATCTCCTTTCGGGGAGGTCGAATGTTTTCAACTACGAGGATTTTGGGGTTTATCCGAGGGGCGAACCGAGCTTTGCCCAGTTTTTCAAGGATCAAGGCTATGCCACTGCTGTCGCCGGGAAATGGCAACTCCTCAAGAAAACCGAAGGAGTCTCCGCGACGGACCTGGGATTCGACACATACTGCCTTTGGAACACGCCGCTCACCGCCCGGTCACGTTATTGGAACCCGTCCTATGAGAGGAATGGAGAGCTGATGGTACTGCCAGAGGGAACCTATGGGCCGGATGTGATGACCGATTTCCTCATTGAGTTCATCAACCACCACCGTGAACAACCGTTCCTTGCCTATTATCCGATGAATCTCGTTCACAGTCCCTTTCCGCCGACCCCTGACAGCGTCGATCGCAACGAGAAAGACGAGAAGAAGAACTTCATCGATATGGTGGCATACATGGATAAGTGTGTCGGACGAATCGTCGATTCCCTGACGGCGGGAGGATTACGGGAAAAGACGTTGCTCGTCTTCACCTCGGACAATGGGACGCACGATCGCTTGGTTTCGGAATGGAAGGGGCGATCGATCAGAGGGGGCAAGGGCTTTACTCGCGATCATGGCACCCACGTGCCCCTGATTCTCAATTGGCCAGGGGTTATTGCCCCAGGGCAACGGAATGAGGATTTGATTTGTTTTTCCGATTTTTTCCCCACCTTGGTGGAGGCATCGGGCTTCGCCCCGCGTCCGATTCGGGATGGAGATGGGTGGAGTTTTTGGCCCCAGTGCCGCGGAAGTGAGGGAAAGAAACGGCAATGGGTGTATGGCTACTATTTTCCGCGTCCGTATGCGAAACAATTTGATGACAAGTACCAGCATTTTGAAGTCCGTTATGCGCGAGATCATCGGTACAAGCTCTACGATGACGGCCGGATGTTTGATGTTGTCAATGATGTCCTGGAGGAACGCCCGTTAACGGATCTTTTGCCGGAGGTTTCTTTGAGTCGCACTCGATTGCTCAATGCCCTGGCTCAGTACCCAAACCAGGGGCGAAGGATCGATTACGACCGAACCGCGAGCTCTGATCAGCCCAGTCCATCCCCTGGAGAAAAGAGGTCGCCATCGGGGAAGGAATGTCTTTAGAATCCCCCTATGAAATCCACGCTTCGACTTTTGCTTTTGGCTTTCGTGTTCGGGTTGGTGACCTCCGCCCAAGCCGAAAAATCCAAAATTGTCTTTATTTCAGGAAAACCAAGTCACGGTCCCATGTCGCACGAACATCGGGCGGGTAATATGATCCTGGCCAAGCGCTTGAACCAGTCTGGCCTCGATGTGGAAGCCGTTGTTCTCAATGACATTGGCTATCCCAAGGACCCGAGTGTGCTCGAGGACGCCGCGACCATCGTGATCTTTTGCACGGGGCACGGCGGGCACGTGTTGAATCCCGTGCTGAAATCCTTCGATGCGCTGATGAAACGGGGTGTCGGGGTGGTGATGATTCATTGGGCGACGGAAGCGGTGTCGGGTGAACCGGGAGACTATTTTCTTGAGTGGATGGGGGGATTCTGTGACTTGAACTGGTCGGTGAATCCTCATTGGACCGCCAAATTTGACACCTTTCCAGATCATCCCATTGCAAATGGAGTCGTTCCCTTCGAGGTCAATGACGAATGGTATTACCACATGCGATTCGTGCCTGGGTTGAAGAATGTGACCCCGATTCTTTCCGACCTGCCCGGTCCCAAGACGTTGGTCCGCAAGGACGGTCCCCGAAGTGGGAATCCTCATGTTCGAAAGGCGGTCGCCAACGGCGAATCGCAACATGTGGCTTGGGCCTACGAACGGCCGGAAGGAGGGCGAGGCTTTGGATGGACGGGGGGGCATGTTCACAAGAATTGGCAACACGACATGTACCGAAAGGTCATGCTCAACGCGATCCTTTGGACCGCCAAGGTCGAGGTCCCTGAGGAGGGATTGGACTCGGCTTCCGTCTCGGACGAGGAGATTCATTCGAATCTGGATCCAAAGCGACGTCGGTGATTGTTCCGGGTTCCTCAAATGGTTTCCCGCGGCCAATCCTCCCTCACCACAAAAAAACGCTCTGATTCAATGCCGTGAGGGGTGTGATGACGATAGGCGGCGCACAGAATCGAGCGTTCGGAGGCCGAGAAATGGGTGGTTAGAACTTCGACAAGTTGGGAGGCGTTATGGAGCGGGGGTGCCTTGGGATCAAGGGCCAATTCGGCTAACCAGTATGGTTTTTGAATCACCTGGAAACGCCAATCCTGTCGGCTGGACAAAAAGTCTTTGAGCTCATTGATTCTCAGCCACAAGCCCCGAAGGTGATGGGGAGAGAGGTGCTTGGGGAGCACGATTGGGGGGGCTTGCTTAGGGTGGTAAAAGATGCGTCCCTTGATGTGGGGTTCGTGGTGGTCGACCTGGGGCAGGGTGGGGCAAGTAAGTTCCAGTTGATGGGAAAACACCCGTCCCATCTTCCGTTCAAAGGTGTCGTTCGTATTGGGTCCGATGAAGTGACTTTCGTGCTGTCTGTGGTGTTGATCGTATAGATAAAACTTGACGGCCGTCTCCCAATGGAAGATTGGGCCCGAGTCCATCCGAAAGACGAAGTCAAGTTCTCCCCAGGTCCGTCCTTCCCGCTGGATGGGGTGGTTCTTGGCAATGAGGGTGATGGGTTCTTGTTTGCTGAGCCAGAACTCGACGAGTGACTCAAAATACCGCCCGACGCGATGATCCTTTGGCGGGATGGGACCATTGGTGAAAACCGGAAGCCGTCTTGCCTGTTCCGGTTTTTCGGCCGACTGAAGGAGCTGAGATTGTTGGGTGATCAGCGCAGGGCTGTTGATGCTCCACCAGAGATCGCGCTCTCGTTGCATCGGCGAGGTCGTTGCGCCTGTCCCCGAATCGAGCATGGGGCCTACTGATTGACGTTTTGCTGGAAACGCTCGAGGTAGGGTTGGTAGGAGGGATCATCTTTCCAGAAGCGTCTTCCGGGTTGGTGGGCAGCGATCTCCCTCTCCGGGTAGTCTTTTCCGCCCCGGGAGGCCTCTAATCCCCGTTTCCAATCGAGGTAGGTTTGTCGGATCCTTTGACTCTTAGCATCCTTTTCTTGGTAGAGATTGCGAGTCTCTTCATCGTCGTTGCTGAGATCGTAGAGTTCATAGGCGCCATTCTGATGAAGCAGCTTCAGATGCCCGACGATCACCGCCCCGCGATCGCGGTGATGAAAAAAGAGGGGTCGGTGGCGTCGATCGACTTCGCCCCGGAAGAGCGGAAGCAGGCTCACGCCGTCCTGTGGGGTGAGCCAGTCGGTTTCCGGAAGATCAAGAATGTCCGCAAGGGTGGGAAAGATATCGACGGTGCAGGCTCGGAATTGGGTGGTGCGTCCCTTTCGGATGACCTCGGGCCATTCGATCACTCCGGGGACGCGCAGCCCTCCCTCATACATGAGATTCTTGTTGCCGCGCAGGTAGCCGACGGTTTCCTTTCCGAATCCCGGCAACCCGCCGTTGTCGCTGTTGAACCAGAGCAGGGTCTGGTCGGCGATACCCAGTCTGCGGAGCCCGGAGCGGAGCGTTCCGATACTTCGATCCATTGCGACCAGCTCCCCAAGGTGATGTTGACGCTTCTCCTCCAACTCGGAAAATGGAGCGCGATCCTCAGCGTTGGCGATCATCGGGCTATGTGGGGATCCATACCAGATCACCGTAAAGGTGCTGCGATCGGCTTTGATCTGTCTCTCGATAAACTCAAGCGCCTCGTTGACGATGATTTCCGACGAATCTCCTCGATGGGCTTCGATTTGCCCCTGACGACTCAAGAGGGGGTCGTAATCGAAGAAGTTGGTCACGCTGAACCAGGTTTCGAAACCAAACGCCCCGGGGTGATGGGTATCGTTTCCTAGAATGGGAACTCCCGGGCCGCGGATTCCGTTGAGATGCCATTTGCCGAAGTGACCGGTGGCGTAACCGGCTCGTTTGAGCGCTTGGGCGACGGTTTTTTCCTGGCTTCGGAGGGGATAGCCATGGTCGAACACGCCCGTTCGATCATTCGAGCGGCCGGTGAGGACGGTGGCTCGAGTGGGGGAACAGTTCGATGCTCCGGCATAAAAACGGTCGAATTGAAGCCCATTGGCGGCCATTGCATCGAGATGAGGGGTTTTGAGATGCGGGTGGTTGGCGTAACCGGTTTGTCCCCATCCTTGGTCGTCCGCCATGACCAGAACGATATGCGGTCGCGCGTGAACTGGGATTGGATTGAAGGACTGAAGCAGGACGATCATGACGAAGGCGATCCGAATCAAGGGGCTCATGGGATTCAATCTAGTGAGTGGGTGTGGGGGATGTCGAGTCGTTCTGTGAACCTCGATTTCCAGCGTGGGTTTGACCCATGTCAACGGATCATTGCTGATGAGCGAATGATTATTCTGGCATCGGCAGTGAGGTTCGAGAAGATTGGGGCATGAACCAAAATGATTCAAGCAGAGGGCTCCTTCTTCTGTTGTTCTTGTTTGTGTGCGATCCATTAGGGAGTCAACTGAGAGGGGATGTTGAGCAGCAAGCAATCTGGGTTGCCGGTGAAGAGGGCTATCATACTTATCGCATTCCGGCCTTGATCGAGACGCCCAATGGGAGTCTTCTGGCCTTTTGTGAAGGCCGACGGGAGGGCCGGAGCGATGCGGGCAACATCGATCTCTTGCTCAAACGCTCGATCGATGGAGGAAAGACATGGGGGCGGGTTGATCGGGTATGGGATGACGGAAGCAATACCTGTGGCAATCCGTGTCCGGTGGTCGATCGGGCAACGGGAACGATTTGGTTGTTGTTGACGCATAATCTCGGGGAGGACCGGGAGTCTGCCATCGTCGGCGGCACCAGTGTGGGGACGCGAACCGTCTGGGTGACCTCGAGTCAGGACGATGGGGTGAGCTGGAAGAGGCCTCATGAGATTACGGTGACGACGAAAGAATCGGGTTGGTCCTGGTATGCCACCGGCCCGGGAGTGGGAATTCAACTTGAACAAGGACCTCAAGCGGGGCGCTTGGTCATTCCTTGCGACCATAAGGTTCTCGGGAGTCGGAAACTTTTCTCCCATGTGATTTACTCCGATGACCATGGCCTGAGTTGGCGCCTGGGAGGACGGGTGCCCGACGATCAGACCAATGAGTGCCAGGTCGTGGAATTGGAGGATGGCCGCTTGTTGTTGAATATGCGGCACTACGATCGCGAACGAGGAACCCGCGCGTTGAGTTACAGTGAGGACGGAGGAATGAGTTGGTCCGGCAATTTCTTTCATCCCGAATTGATTGAACCCGTTTGCCAGGCATCTCTGGTGCGTGGCACGATCGACGAGGAGACGGTGATCCTCTTTGCAAACCCCGCGGATCGGCGAAAACGAGTTCGAATGACGGTGCGAGCTTCGCTGGATGAGGGAAGAACCTGGCCCCTCGCCCAAGTTCTCCACGAGGGACCGGCTGCCTACTCATCGCTGGCGCTGCTCCGCTCAGGGGAAGTGGTATGTTTCTACGAGAGGGGCGAGCGATCGTCCTACGAGAGAATGATGATTGCTCGGTTTTCTCTCACGGATCTGGTCCCGGAAAAGTAATCCGAGCTCAGTCCGTAGGGGGTGGGGGCGTAGGAGGAGGCTCCGGGCAGGAGTCGAGTTGAGCCACGCCGTCCAGAATATAGCGGACGCCTGAAAGCAGAGTGAGTAGGCCGGCCACCCATATCAGGATGGCGAGCCCGGCCTCTGGGGCTTTTGCCAGCGCCCAGAGAATCATCGTCATTTGGGCAACGGTGGCCAGTTTTCCGGTCATTCGGGGGACAACCTTTGGGGTGGAGCCGGTGTAGCTGATCAGGATGGTGCCCAGAGGCAGGATCGTGTCCCGGGTGACAATCAAGGTGGTCAACCAGATGGGGATGGTGGGCAAAATGGGGCGGTAATCGATGCTGAGAACGACGATGCCGCCGACCAGAAGGAGCTTATCGGCGAGGGGATCAAGGATGGCCCCGAGCCGGGTGGTTTGATTCATCCGGCGGGCGAGGTAGCCATCGACGGCATCGGACACGATGGCAAGGACAAAGACCGTGATGGCGAGGTGTCGATAGAGTTCAACCTCGTGATTGACGTAGTAAAGGATGAGGGCGATGAAAACCGGTACGAGTAGAATCCGGAGAATGGAAATGTAGTTGGGAATCGTCACGGCCGGGCGCTTGAGGGCTTCGCAAGACCGGACTGAACCTTTCTCGGGCGTTAATGTCCACTAGAATCGTTGATAAAGTGGTCGAAAGGAGGGGGCTCCCCTTGCCATGGAGTTCAATGTGCGTTAAGCAAAGGCGATGTCAGAGGGATCGCAATCAGATGCCGCTTTGGTCCTGGTCGGACATGGGTCGACCTTGAATGGAGATTCGAGTGATCCGATTTATCTCCATGGTGATTCGCTTCGAAAGCAAGGCCGATTCGCCGAGGTCCAGGAATGCTTTTGGAAGCTGGAACCGTCTATTTCGACGGTTCGCTACCAAGTGTTTTCTCCCTCGGTTTATGTCGTGCCAGTCTTTATCAGTGAGGGCTATTTTACCCAACAGGTAATCCCCCGTGAGTTGGGTTTTTGCTCGAAGGGGGATGCTTCCTTTCGACGGATTCTTGAGGAGAGGGGGCAGCGATATTACTACTGTGATCCCGTCGGGACTCACACGAGCATGACGGATGCCCTCGCGAGTCGTGCCCGAGATGTTCTCGACCACCATCCCTTTCCGTCCCGTCCTCCTGATCATGATGTCACGCTTTTCATTGCGGGGCATGGCACGGGTAACAATGACAACTCGCGGAAGATCATCGAGCATCAGGCGGAGGTGCTTCGGCAGCGGGAGCAATTTGCTGCGGTCCACGCCGTCTTCATGGAAGAGGAGCCGAGGATCGAGGCCTGCTATGACCTCTCCGAAACCAAGAACCTGGTGATGGTTCCTTTCTTTATCAGTGATGGCCTTCACTCATTTGAAGACATCCCCATGATGCTCGGTGCCTCGAGCGAAACGATCAACAAGGCCCTGCGAAGCGGTCAACCGACCTGGCGGAATCCCACTGAACGGCTTGGGAAGCGAGTCTGGTATACCCGAAGCATTGGCCTGGATCCGGAGATCACCCAGGTGATTCTCCAGCGAGTCGACGAGGCGGCTGGATGGAGCCCTGATGAACGCTTGGTGATTGCTGGGGCGGGAGAGAAGACGTGAGGCTGGGTTGCGTGACAAGGTCGGAGGCCCGAACTGGGTGAGCTTTTTCCCCTTTTTTCTTCCGCCCCCTGCGGAAATGCTTCTTAATCCGGCCGGATGTCCTGGAACAAAGTGACATTGGTTGGGGTTGGGCTTTTGGGGGGCTCTCTGGGCCTCGCCTTGCGGACCCGGAAGCTCGCCGAGACCGTTGTCGGTTGGGTGCGTCGGGAGGCATCGATCGGAGAGGCCACTCAGGCTGGGGCAGTGGATGCGGGGACCCTGGATGTCAGGGAAGCGGTGGAAGGTGCCGACCTCGTCTTGGTGTGCACGCCCGTGAGTCAGATGGTCTCTCTGGTAGACCAGTGCCGCCCCTATCTGCGTGATGACGCGCTCATCACCGATGTCGGAAGCGTCAAGCGTACGGTGGTTCGTGAGATGGAGGCGTTGCTCTCGGATGGCACCGCCTCGTTCGTCGGAAGTCATCCGATGGCCGGAGGAGAAAAGAGCGGGGTGGCGGCGGCCTCGGCTGATCTCTTCGAGGGGGCGACCTGTGTGATCACACCGACTCGCCGAACGTCGGATTCGGCTCGGGAACGGATCGGTCGGTTTTGGACAAGCATTGGCGCGGAGCTTCTTGAGCTGTCCCCGAGGGAACATGATGAATGGGTAGGCTGGTCGAGTCACTTGCCGCATATCGTTGCGGCGGGCCTTGCGAAACTCGTTTTGAATCCCGCCTTGGACCCTCGACTGCCTCAACTCTGTGCAGGAGGGTTTCGGGACACAACCCGGATTGCGGCGGGCGAAGTCACGATGTGGCGAGACATTCTCTTGCAGAATGGCGATGTGGCGGTGGCTGCCATCGAGGCCTATTTGGAAGAACTTGAAGCGCTGAAGGTGCTCATTGCAGAGCAGGACTCAACGCATCTGACCGCCTATCTGCAAGAGGCCCGGGAACGGCGGGTGGCATGGCGAAGTCATTGACGGGGATGCCGATGATGTCAATGCCGGACCTCATTTCGATTGATCCGCTTGAGGTGCTTCCGAGCGCCGATGTCGTGGTGCCCGGATCAAAGAGCATCACCAACCGGGCGCTGATCCTGGCCGCCCAAGCGGAAGGAGAGATTTGCTTGGAGGGAGCTCTTTGGAGTGAGGATACACAGGTGATGGTGGATTGCTTGAAACGGATCGGCTACCGGATTGAGGTTTCAGAGGGGAGCGGGGACCCAAGCAACCGAAGGATCAAAATACAGGGACAGGGTGCCCGGATTCCCGGGGGAGGAAGCGGGCGGGCTCCCCTGGAGCTCTTTGTGGGGAATGCTGGCACGGCCGCCCGGTTCCTCATGGCTTTTCTTTGCCTCGGCTCGGGGTGCTATCGATTGGTGGGGGTCGAGAGGATGCATGAACGCCCCCAACGCGGTTTGATTTCCGCCCTGCGGGAATTGGGCTACCGCATTGAGACGGAAAATGACCGGCTTCCAGCGGTGGTATATGGGGGTGGCCCGAAACAGGCCTCCTGTTCGGTTGAGATGGGGAACAGCTCGCAATTTGCCTCGGCGCTCTTATTGGTGGCTTCGTTGGGGGGGTGGCAGATCCAAGGCCCCGAGGATCTTCAAGTGTCTGCGCCCTACGTTTGGATGACGGCGCAAATGGTTCGCCGATTTCGAGAGGGCCTTTCTTCCTTTACCATCGAACCGGATGCGTCGAGTGGGAGTTATTTTTGGGCGCTCAATGGGCTGGGGTTTCCCTCTGAGAATGGCGTTCGCGTGCAACACTGGCCGCAGTCGGGGTGGCAGATTGACGCCCAGTTTCCCCACCTGATGGAAGGGGCTGAATCGGTGTCCCGTGAAAGGGATCTTGGGGACAGCATCATGACGGCCATCGTTTTGGCAAGCGTGGGCAGTGAGCCTCGCCAGTTCACCGATCTGGGGCGGTTGCGGTTGCAGGAGTGCGAGCGCGTGGTGGCACTGAGAACCGAATTGCAGCGGTGCGGCGTATCGGTCAGCGAGGAGGGCGATACCCTGAGAGTTCAGCCGGGCCGCGTCGAGCCGGCAACCATCGAAACCTACCAGGATCATCGGATGGCGATGTGTTTCGCTGTTCTCGCGCTCAAGGCCGGCGGTTTGCGGATCAAGGATCCCAATTGCGTTCGCAAAACCTTTCCGAACTTTTTCCAGAAACTGGCGATGCCAGCACCGCATGGAGTGGGCGCGGTCATTCGTGATGGACGCACGGGAGCGCCGCTCTTGTCGGAGGACTTGGTGGCGCAAGGCTAATCAGACGACGACGAATGAAGACGAGGAACGATATTGTGATCGCGATGGATGGCACGAGTGCCAGCGGTAAGAGCACCAATGCGCGCATGGTGGCGAAGGCCCTGGGGTTCTTCTATGTGGATACCGGAGCGATGTATCGGACCTTGGCTTGGTATGCGGGACAGAGTGGGATCGACGTTCAGAACCCCAAAGCGGTGGGGCAATTGTGCCGGCAGTGGAAGACAAAACTGATTGGTCAGGAGGGAATGGTCCGGTTGCTGGTTGATAACTACTTTCCGG
>DEAY01000183.1 GCA_002348345.1 Verrucomicrobia bacterium UBA2970 | reverse complement strand
CGGATTGACTCGCAATCAGACGTTCCGGGGAAAGCCTCGCTCAAATCCCGACCGCGCCGGGCCTTGACCACGGCAGCCATGATCCGGACCGACCGCCCCTCATTCGCCCATCCCGCTCACTTCAGACGGATTTGACGAATTCCATTTGTTGAGAGATTATCCATGGCCCTAACCCCTTTGTCGTGATGAAACGTCTTGCTGTATTCTTTAGCTGTCTCTCCCTGGCGTCGGTCGCCCTGTCCCAAAGCCAACCCTCCGAGCAGGAATCGATTGTCGAGGCAAAAAAACCTCCCTTGCAAGCGACCGTCGAGGCGGACACGAAACTCGCATCCTCTCCCTCTGAAAGCGGGGAGGTGATTAAGCCGCCCGCAAAAAAAGTCGCCTACGGAGGAGTTTTACTGAAACTGCTCCAGTCCAAGCCCAAACCTCAAGAAAACACCGCTGACCCCGGTCCGGCCGAACCCCTCCGGGGGCTGCAATGGCTCAACCCCTTCGCCCCCATGGATGGCCGCCCTGTCCCGCGGCTGGATTGGAAAGCCCATCGACCGGTTGACCATCGGTTCCAGAGTCCCAAAACAGGCGAGCCCGAGGGAATCAAACTTTTCATGATCGGCTTCTAACGGCCACCCCTCCAGTCCCATCCAGGGTTCGAGCCGAGTGAATTTTATCCTTCAACGCTTCGTCCCATCTGTTTAGTTTGGGGCAATCGCAACCATCTGACCAAGAGTAGATCCCTATGAAGCGTCCTTTCATTCTCGCCCTCATCGCGTCATTCACGAGCGGGCTGTTCGCTGGAAACTGGTCCCAATGGCGGGGTCCCAGCTTCAACGGCTCCAGTCCCGAGACCGGCCTCCCCTCAACCTGGTCCAAGAGCGAGCACGTCGTTTGGAAGACAGCTCTGCCCGGCGAAAGTGCCGCCACTCCGGTCGTTTGGGACGACAAGGTTTTTCTTTCGAGCACCGATTCGGAGGCGGATAGCCTTCTGGCCATGTGTCTCGACCGGGGCACCGGCAAGGTTTTGTGGTCCAAGAAAATCAACGATGGACGCCGTCAGGATTCTCGTAGCGACTATTCCTCACCCTCGCCGGCCACCGACGGAAACGTGGTTGTCTTTTTCTACGGGAATGGCGATCTCGTCACCTTCGATCTCGAAGGAAAACGGTTGTGGCAACGCAAGGTACAAGAGGAAGACGGGTTCGCCTTTCAGTGGACGTTTAGTTCCAGCCCCGTCCTCTTTGAGGGGAAACTTTACCTCCAGGTCCTTCAGCGAGATACCCCCGTCCGTGGCCGGGGTGCCAGCAACCGAAAAAACGAATCCTATCTGCTGGCCATGGATCCAAAGACAGGCAAGACCCTTTGGAAACACGTCCGTCCCAGTCAGGCCCAGGCCGAATCCCTTGAGTCATTTGCCACCCCCATGCCATTCACTTTTCGTGGCCAGAAACAGCTCCTGATCATCGGGGGAGACGACCTGACCGCTCATGATCCCGCCACCGGGAAGGAACTTTGGCGCTGGGGCACATGGAATCCCACCCGCATCGGGCATTGGCGTCATGTGCCCTCTCCCATTGCCAGCGAGGACATTATTCTCGTCTGCGCCCCCAAACGGGATCCCATTTATGCCATCAAGGCGGGCGGTGCCGGCCTGTTGAACGACCGGGCCGTGGCCTGGGTCAGCAAGGAAACCCGAGTGCTCTCTTCCGACGTTCCGACGCCAGCCTATTACGACAACGATTTCTTTGTCCTCAGCGACGTTCGGAAGGCCCTGTCCCGGGTCGAACCAAAAACCGGTCGCGTCAAATGGTCTCTCGAACTGCCCGGACAATACAAATACGAAGCGTCTCCTTTGGCCGCCGACGGAAAGATCTACCTAATGAGCTTTTCCGGTGAGGTCGTCGTCGTCGGCGCAGGGGATGGCAAGATCATGAGCCGGATCCCGATGGGAAGCGGTAGCGACAATCTGACTCGTTCGTCCATCATCGCCGCCCACGGACAACTCTTCATTCGGACCAATCAACAACTCTTCTGCATTGCCAAGTAATCTTTGACATCAACCCTCATGAGACACCATGCCTTCACCCTCATCGTGGTCGGGGTCACGATCGCACTTTCTTCAGCCCTGAACGGCGCAGCCAACCCCAACGACACGGAGCCTCCCATCGTCAAGCCCGGCAGCAAGCCCGGACAGGCACCTTCCGATGCCATTGTGCTCTTCGATGGCAGTCATCTCGAGCAATGGGAAAGCGTCAAGGGCGGCCCTGCAAAATGGGTCGTCGACAATGGCGCCATCACCGTCAATCGTAGTGGAGACATTCGAACCAAGGAAAGCTTCGGGGATGTCCAGCTTCATATCGAATGGGCGACACCCAACGAAGTCAAGGGAGAGGGTCAAGGGCGGGGAAACAGCGGGGTCTATCTTCAGGGCCGGTATGAAATCCAGGTCCTGGACTCTTATCAGAACCGCACCTACTTCAACGGACAAGCCGGCGCGTTCTACGGGAACCAACCACCGCTGGTGAACGCTTCACGAAAACCGGGAGAGTGGCAAACCTACGACATCATTTTCAAGGCTCCCAAGCCAAATCCCCAAGGCGAGGGCGTGATTCCGGGATCCTTTACCGTCTTCCACAACGGCGTCCTCGTCCAGAACAACACCCCGATCAAGGGAAAGAAGACAACGGCCGCGGCCTACTCGGGAGCCACTCCGAAGGGCCCTCTCGTCCTCCAGGACCACAGCAACCCCGTTCGCTACCGTAATATCTGGATCCGCCCCCTGTAGCGCTCACTCTCCCATTTCCAAAGAGAGCCGGATCCTAACAAGATCCGGTTCTCTTTTGTTCATCCCCCATGCCGCCTCCCCTCCCGGAAACCACGGTCGAAGACCTCAAGCAATTCCTTCCGCAATCGGGAATCCCCGCGGACGTTCCGCTCGAGGTCGTGAGCCATCACTCCGGACAGTCCGTCCTCCACGTCCACCATGAAGGCCTCGACTATACCCTCAAGTGCTTTGATCGCTCTGCCCCCCACCTTGCCGCCGCGTTCCACCATGAGCACTCGTTCTATGTCTATTTGAACAGCCTTCAGACCGGGCACACCGCAATCCTCCTGGGTTCGGACGAAGATCAACAGATCCTCCTCCTCTCGCGCTTGACCGGACGACCCCTTCGCGCCGAGGAAGTCAATCGAAGCGCCGTGAAATCCGCAGCTCGTTTTCTGGTGGCCCTCAACCGAAAACGAGATTCGCAACCGGCCCAAGCCTGTCCACCGGCACCCGACTCTTGTCGTTCGGTCGCCGAACACCTTGCCGCGATTTCAAACCAGGTGACCGCCGTTCAGCAATACCAGGCCACTGTCAACCCTCAAACCCAGGCATTGATCGAAGACGAACTGAATCCCATTTGGGAGAAAACCCTTCGAGAAACCCTGTCCCGGTTCGAGACCAGCGGCATCGCGGTCGATACTCAACTCAACGAGGCCTCCCAGATCCTCTCCCCTGGCGAATTCGGATTCCATCACGCGATCCTCACTCCTGAGAAGGACCTCTGCTACGTTGATTACGATCAATCCGGATGGGACGATCCGGCGCGTGTTCTCAACCACTTCTTCACTCATGGTCCCATCTCCCCCAAAGACGACCACTGGGACGCCATGATCGAGCCCTTTCTTAAGATTCCGGGGCTCGACCCCCACTGTGCGATTCGTGCGAGGCTCCTCCTGCCGGCCTATCAAATCGCCCAAGCAAGTGACCTTCTGTTGAGCAGCCTCACCGAGCACGCCCGGCCCCTCAGCGAGGACGAGGGTCACACTCATTCCAAGACGAAGCTCATCGGCAAAAGCCATGAAGCACGGCGTTGGTTGATGAAAGCCGGCCGAGCCTTTTAGCGCCCGGGGCCTGCTATGATGGGTCGGGTTCGGCCGCCCTCGTCGAAGTGAATCCGGATGCTCCGGATCGAACCCCCGCACTGACGGCCGGCGGCGGCAACATCCGCCGTTCCCTCCCCATCCCGATATAGATGCAGATCAACCCACCGAGGGAAAGTGACACCAGACTGATCACAAGGCCTGTTTGAGGCGGTTCGAATCGAAACTCGACCACCTGATCCCCAGCCGGCACTTCAACCCCTCGCATGATATAGTTGCATCGGAGCATGGGTCGGGGGGCACCGTCGACATACACGTTCCAGTGGGGATGAAACCGGTCGTTCAACAAGACGATTCCCGGAGCGGGCCCCGTCGTCTTGATCCGAATGGTTTTTGGATGGTAACTCTCGATCTCAGCCGTGCCGCTTCCCTGGGCGGTCTCGCCGGGGGCGGAAGCGACGCCCTCGGTCGAAACAATGACCCCTTCGGCCGGATCAAACTGCAGGTCGGATAGACGGCGCAGGGCACTCTGATCATCCAACAACACTTCCCAGCGATCATATCGCTTTACCTTGGGGAGGGCTCCTGAGAACTCGATGATCCCAAAGCTTCCCGCGGGATCCTCCTGCGCCGTCAGGTCGTCCACCTTGACCGCGTTGCCCTTGCTTCCCGAGCGGGGCACAAAATTGAATCGTTTCAACACCTCAAACCGGTCGCGACGATGGTCAAACTGTTGGTTCAGAACCGCCACGTAACCGGTCATCCCCAGGAGATAGCGCGTGCTGGTGAGTTCCCAGAGCCGGGTATACTTGTAGCCTTCCTGGACACTCTGAGGAACAAATAAGGATCCGAAGGTCAGGTCCATCATCTGCGGACGCGGCATCTGGACCACATCCAGGGAATGGATATTGAAATAGGGAAACTGATGCTGAAGCCACGAATTGGCGATCACCCCAAAAAAAGCGCCGTTCTCATTGGAGAGCGAGCTCGGTGCGAAGGGATTGAGAGTGCTCGTCACCCGCCGTTCGTGAGCCTCCGTTCTGAGGGTGTCGATCACCGGATTGGACGCGTACTTCTGCTTGTAGTCGTAGTAAACGACCCAAAACCCATTGGCCCGGGCAAGATCCAGGGTCAGAAGGAGCAGGAGCAAGAATCCGAGAACCTTGCGTTGCGATGTTTTGGCGGCTCCACTGACGATCAGCGTGACGACGGCAAAGCCCCCGATCAAGAATCCCAGCGACCAAAGCAACTCGTTCACGCTGAACGCGTGGATTTCCGGAGCGACCGCCGAGGGAATCGCTCCGGCCACCAACACCCTCGCCATTTCACTCCCCGAGGAAGCATACACCAACCAGAGCAGCGCCGAAATGATGACGAAGACCAGAGACCCGAACGTCCACCGACGTTCAAAGCCAGCCGAACGGGCCCACCACTGCTTCAGGTAGGCGCTGAGGGTTTTCTGATGGTCCTTGGCCCGGCACAGGTAGTGCACCCAGAGGACTTGCACTCCATAAGCAAACAAGACGATGACCGCCAGGTGGAAGAGATGCATGAACTTGATCGGATTCCGGATCAACGAAACGTAGGGGATCTCATAAGCGATTCGATAGAGAGGCCCATGCTTCCCGAAGGCCAAAAGCATCGAAAGTGCGGCGATCGCCATCCAAAACCACACCGTGTACCGGGCCCGGGTTTCAAACGGGGAAGAGGATCCCCTCAGACTCTGGAAGACCGCGAAGGCCGCCAGGAACAACACCAAAACGCCCGCATATTCACCCGAACCTGAATGGCGAGGGAGACCCTGTTTGTGAATCTCCCACCCATCGGCGCGTCCCACCGCTCCCCAATAGGAACTGGCCTCCACCTTGCCTCCCGAGTCCGTCATCCGGTAGCCAAAAAGTCCCGGGACCGCCACCCGCAACCCCTCCTTGATCGGGAGACTCCACTGGGTCGCCGCCTTCCATCGCTCTTCCTTCGCTTCGGCGGTTTGCTCCATTCCCGCCACCCCCTGGACCTGGGTTCCGATCAGGGTCCCCAGCGCCTGGGCGGAGAACACCACCGCGGCAATCGCCACGACCCCAATCCAACCGACCGCTTTCAGGCCATTCTGTCCCGCATCCCCCTCCCGAGTCAGGCTCAAGAATCCCACATAGGCCGCGACGACCAGACTGTAGAGTGCCCCGACATCAAACCCCTCCATCACGCCGTGCCCCACCGCGAACCCACAGAGGACGTATTTGAGGGCGGGCCACCGGGGCGGCTGTAAATGAAGCGCCCCCAATGCAAGGAGGATCGATGCCAAGGTGGTGGCCCGGGACGGCAAGCCCCAACAGGCATTCGAAAAGGCATTCATGTTCAATGCAAACGCCACGGCCCCGAGCAAACACACGATCGAGCGAAAGCCCAAGGAGCGAAAGAAACACCAACCGGCCACGCCGAGAAACAACAACGACATCGGGGCATAAACCTTCGAATAGGTCACCGAGCTGTTGACCACCAACCCCAACAACATGGAGAAGTCGGGCAAGGCGCTCGGATTTTCCCGCCCCACCCAGTTCAGATCATCCCAATATCCGGTGAAGGCTCCGGGAAGCGCTCCCGCCTCGGAACTAATGATTCCCAGGGGCCCGTCGTTGGAGAACAGAACGAGTTCCGGGCGAGCACTCGGATGAAAGAGGGCAACCAAGGGAATCGCCAGAACGATGACCAGGTGCCACCATCGAAGCTGCTGCTTGGGATTGTTCGCCATGCGCCGGGAGCATGCCGTAGTTCAACCGAAGAATAAAAGCCAATTCCTATCGCGGCTGATCCGGAAGATTCTTCCCGACGACCATATCCCGGAGGAACACTGCCATCGACCCCAGGAGGCGGTGATACCAGGCGGTCTCCCGTGCCACCACCACTCCGATCTGAGCGGCAAAATCGGGATCCTCTTTCCTGGTCCACTGCTGTTTCACCCGGGAACGCGCGGCAAAGAGGCACTGGATCCGATGGCCGTGCATCCGACCACGCCAACCCCGCTTCGACAAAAGTCGGGAGATGCGTTGCATGGCCAGGAACTCGTCCGCCACCCACGCATTCAGATTCCTCCGATTCCGCTGGGTCGCGTTCTCGGCGTGCCGCCGAATCTCGCATAGCGAATCGCCACCCTCGATCACCTGCTGACAAGCGGCCGCCAATTCGGCGAAGAAGACGCAGTCGGCAACATGGGGCATATCGGCTCTGAAAACCACCGGCAGCGGCCGCCGCCCGGACCGAATCAGCACCGACCCCACACTGATCGTCTCGAGCAACGATTGCCGGGTCAGAAAGGTCTCGCGATTCACCGGGGAGAAGCCGCCTCGATTCGGACGGGACGCCGCTTGAATCACCCGACCCTCCGCGTCGATCCAGTCATAATGGCAATAGGCGAACGATGGAGGGGGCGCTTCCTGCAAGGCACCCGCGAGGCGTTCGAGAAAGAAAGGTCGAACACAATCATCGGCAAGCAATAGATGGAAGTATTCCGAGCGTTCCGCGTATTTCAGAGCATGATTCAGATTGGGAAAAAGACCGAGATTCCTCTCGTTTCGAATCAATTCACAACGAAGACCACGAAACTCGTTGACCACGTCACAGGTCCCGTCGGTCGATCCATCGTCAATGACAACCACCGTATCCGGAGGACGGGTTTGATGGGCGAGCGACTCGAGGGTGGACCCCAAGAACCGCTCCCCGTTATACACCGGTATGGCTGACAGCACCTCGCTCACATTCACCGCTTCCCAGGGCCCGCTGAGCCTAATACCACGCCTTCATTTCCGCAAGCAGCTCACTCAATTGGGACGGCCTCACATTGCCTACCAGATAACGGTTCACCGAATCTTCCGCGTCCACCAAGGAAACCTCGCAAGGCAACTGCCAGGCTTGAGCGAGAAGACGCAGGAGCTCTCCCTTGGAGATCACGGGATGGGTGGATAATTGAACCACCCTGCCCTTGACATCAACCCGCCCCTCCATCACCCGCGCACATTCCTTGGCCCATTGCAAGGTGGTCGTCCCATTCCAACTTTGATTGCGAAACCCCTTGACCGGTGAGGGCGCCTGCATGAGCCATCCCAAAAGACTGCGGGGCGGTCCTCCCAGTTCAGGCCCAACGATCGAGGTGCGAATCACCCAGTCTTGCTCCCGTGTGAGCGATGCCTCGGCCCGACGCTTCGACCGCCCGTAGGGATCCTTGGCATCCGTTGGCCGGTCCCAATCGCAAGCCCCGGCGTCCGGCAAAAAGACGCCGTCTGTGCTGGCATGAATGAATCCGGAGGCCCGGGGCAGTCGTTTCGAGCAAAGCGCCGGCAAATGGTGGTTGATCTGTTCCAATTCGGCCAAGGACGCCACCTGGGGCGGTCGAACCCCGATGCAATTCACCCACCAATCCGCACCCGCCGCACAGCAAGCCTCCACGTAGTCGTTCAACTCGCGCTCGTCCCGGAATCGCTCGTCCCGCGTCAGAACCTCATAGCCGAGTTCCCCCAAATACCGGGCCACCACATGACCCAGCATCCCGCGATGCCCCATCACCCCGACTCGTTTCATCGAATGGGGAAGGCGGTGAGCCACTCGCCTGAATAATGCTTGTTCTTGCCCATAATGTCCTTGGCATAATTCCACGCCGTGACCAGGCAACGGGAGGGTTGGCGATCAGCAAGCGCCGTGGGGGGCACGATGGGAGTGCCCACCACCGGGATAAAACGATTCATCCTCAACGGCGCTTCATCGACCAAGAATGAAAACCGAAGCTCCGGAATCTGGTTCAAGAACACATTGGCTCGACCGGAGGCGCCGTAGGCCGCAAGGAGTTCTCCCTTTTCTTGCCCCCGCAGCAGGGTCTGAACCGAGGGCATCTCGAGCCGCTTCCGGTAGGCATCGGCAAGCCGGGCCAGCGGCGCATCGAGGGTTGAGCTTCCTGGGGAAGGGCCGTTTGAAACCGGCACTTCTTTTCGAAACCCACAGCGAATCAAGCCCCCGTGTAAGGGAAGCCGCTCGAGAACGTGCAACTCGAACCCCAAGGGACGCAGACATTCCTGAAGCGATTCCACCGACCACTCGACCTTGTGCTCATGATAGATGGTGTCCCACTGAGAGCCCTCCAACAGGGCCTCCAGATCATGAACCTCGATCCAAAACCACCCCCCGGAACGCAAGGCTCGCCTGACCGCGACAAAGACCGATCGAAGATCTGAAATATGGGCCAAACAATTGGACCCCGTGACCACGTCAAACGCGTCTTCCCAGGCATGCTCTTCCACCAGGGCCTCCCCGAAGGGCGCCACGACCAAGTCATACTGATCCTCGGGTGTTCGCCCCCTTTGGGCGACATCGCTCGGGTCGACCCCCACCCTTCGCCATGAAGACGGCAACCGCCTCAACAGGACGCCATCGTTGCATCCGATCTCCAGGAGATCGATCCGTTCCTCGGATCCAAAACGAGCGCCCAATGATTCGGCGTAGCGGTCGAAGTGCCGAACCAAGCCCGGCACCGATGAGGAGGCGTAGTTGTAAGATCCAAAGAGGCGCTGGCCGTCGATATCTTCTCCCACCTGAACCAATCCACAGCGGACGCATCTGAGCCAGCTCAACGGAAACGCGGGTGCCACGGCTGCTTCCTTCGGGGAGGAACAAAACAAACCCGCCAGGGGCATCGGACTCATTTCCAGGACGGTCACCAACTCGTTGGGGGCGTGACACCCCCGACACCGTTCGATCCGCACGTAATCTGCCATTGGAACCAACCTCTGTCCTGAAACGAGCCGTCACTGCCGCCCGGGTCTTCTACTCGTCGTAATTCTCCGCTTCCGTCATCTGATCCAGGCGCTCAATGACCTGCGCTGACGTCGTCAACTGGTGGGTGTTGGCGGAGGTGTATTCCGTGCCCAGGGGCGGCAACGAGAGACCATCGGGCACGCGATACTCCGGATGAATGATATAGTAGTTTCCTTCCTCCTGGGTCCGTTGTCGCTCATATTCGTTGACAAGGATCTCGTGAATCTTCTCCCCGGGGCGGATGCCCGTCTCTTGGATCGGATGCCCCCCCTGGCTGGGGCTGTATTTGAGCCGCATCGACTCGGCCAGCAACCGCACCGTACAGGCGGGGGCTTTGCGGACAAAAACCTCCCCGCCTCGTCCGCTGGTCAAGGCTTTGAGCACGAGGTCCACCGATTCGTCCAGCGTCATAAGAAACCGGGTCATCGTCGAAACGGTCAGCGTGAGCGGTTGGCCCGCGGCAATCTGCTTCCGAAACAAGGGGATCACGGACCCCCGACTTCCCATGACGTTTCCATAGCGAACACAGCAGAAAGTCGTCTTGGAGTCCAATTGGTTTTGGCTGGTCACGATTTTTTCCATCATGGCCTTGCTGATCCCCATGGCATTGACGGGCTTGACGGATTTATCCGTGCTCAACGCAACGAACGCCTTGACCCCGTTTGCGCGGGCCGCCTCACAAGCGTTTTGAGACCCAATAATGTTCGTCTTGACGGCCTCGAAAGGATAGGTCTCACAGGACGGCACCTGTTTCAATGCCGCCGCATGGAAGACATAATCAACGCCCTCCATCGCCTGCCCCACGCGAGGCAGATCCCGAACGTCCCCAATCAGATATCGAAACTGAGGATGAATGCGCTGCATTTCCCATTGTTTCTTTTCATCACGGCTGAAGATCCGGATTTCAGCCGGATGTTCGTTCAACAAATGACGGGCAACCCGGGATCCGAACGATCCCGTTCCCCCGGTGATGAGTACGACTGAATCACGTAGCGTCATGATGACAAGGCCCGCCCCAGCGGCGCTGGCCCAAACCATACTGAACCGGCCAACCGACGCAACAGATTCTCGCCGCCGCCTCCCGTCCGGCCTCGCCTTCCAGCCTTTCCTCCCACTGGCGGCGAGGGTTTCGGATCGGCGTCAACGAAAGAAGGCAGGGATGGCATTCGATATCCCGCAGGAACCACCGTTTATTCGAGGGGTTGATCCTTGGCGACTGCCAAGTTGGACATCAGCGCCAACTCCTCTTCCGCCACCCTTCTGTAGTCGAAGCGGCGAACGAAGGCTCGCCCCCTGCCGCCTTGATGCCGGCAGGCTTCGGGATCCTGAATCCAACGAATGAGCGCCCTTGAGACCGCCTCCCAATCACCCCGGTCCCAGAGCTCCAAGTGCCCCTCAAATTCACTCTGAAAAACCGGAAGCTCATAGGCAACCACGGGCATCCCCGCAGCGAGGTATTCGGTCACCGAAAGCCCCCACCCTTCCTCATACGAGAGGCTCAATCCAATTCGTGAGGCGGCCAACAAACGGTTCTTTTCCTTCTCCGGAACCCCTCCCACGAACCGGGCCCTCCCGGCAATCCCCAGGGCCTCAAACCGCCTTTGAGTTTCCGGGCGATGAGGCCCCTCGCCAATCACCAAGAGGTTCGCATCGGGACACGACTCCAGCACCCGCTTCCAGACTCGAGGCAACTCAAAGACTCCCTTTTGCTCGTGCATTCTCCCCAGGAAGACCACATCGTGAACCCGCTCCCTTGCAGGCGTTGCATCAATTTCCGCAAAATCGAGACCACAGCCCACCGTGATCACGCGAGATGGATCCAGAGACAGGTCCTCCTCAAGAGAGCGATAATCTTCTCCGACCCCATCGGACAAGCACATGATCAAACCCGCATGACGATTGGCAATTCGCGCCGCCACCTTTTCCGTCCAGAGAAACAACCGATCGAACCAGCCCTTTCGCTTGGGTTGGGCATGGAGCACATGCTGCAACTTGACCACTAGACGAGCCCGATGCCGTCGGGCGATCACCCATGCGGGATACACCTCGACGATGAGGAAATTCGAGGCGTAGACAATATCATAGCGTCGGTCAAATCGCTGGCAATGCGAGCGGAGAAGACGCCATCCATAGGCGGGAAAATACCGCCATGTCTGATCCAGGTAAGAGGAGGCATTGAACCAACGATCGCTACTCACCCGGCCCGCCTCCGGGCATAGATCACCCACTTGGGGGAATCCGGCGGTCGCCACGAGAAAATCGGTCCGATGTCCCTGCCGGATCCATTCCTTGGCCACGAGGGCATAGTGTTTCAACACCCCGGAAACGGAGGAGGAATCATTCAGCGAATTATGCACCAAAAGAATGTTCATCGCAGCCCGGGCCAAACCTAGGGAAGCGCGGTCACGCTGTCAGTGATCAATTGTGAAATTAGCGTTGCAAGCAACTCGATTTGGAATCATTAGTGGGCGGGCAATGACCGTTCCCGATCCGACAGGGCGACCCCGAGTATCATGATCATTCACCGACTGATCGCCCACCACCTTCGCCATGGCGATGATGACGCGTTCTACCGGCTTCAAGCCGAGGATACGGTCCGGTGGCTCAAACAAATGGGCATCGATCTGAGCATCCACCGCCAAGCACTGGACCTCGGTTGCGGCCACGGCATCCTGGGTCAGGCCCTCCAAAAGGAGGGATGCCAAGTCCAATTTTCAGACCAGCGCAACACCCTATGCCCTTCACTGAGTGAAGCGCCATTTATCCCGATCGACCTCGACCGCGACTCACTCGATGCCCTCGGCACCCATGACCTGGTCATTTGCTCCAACGTCCTCGAACATCTCTCTGATCCCGACCGGTTTCTCAACCATTGCGTCTCCCTCCTCCGACCCAAGGGTTATCTTTATCTGAGCTGGACGAACTGGCTTTCCTTTTGGGGCGGCCACGATTTCTCGCCCTTCCATTATCTCGGGCCACGGCTCGGCCATCGAGTCTTCGACCGACTCATTGGTCGAAAACGAATCCACACGCCATTCGAGACCCTCTACCCCACCTACATTGGAGACACCCTGAACAAGATCAACCGGCTGGAAGGAATCCACGTCATTGCTGCCATTCCGCGATATTATCCCGAGCTAAGGCCCCTGATGTCGGTGCCCATCCTGCGGGAGTTTCTGGCCTGGAACTGTGCGATTCTCGTCCAGAGAGGATCCGCGTGATCAGGTTCGAGGCCCCTCGGCCCGACTCCCGATAAAATCCAGATAATAAGCCATCCGATCCTTCATCTCATGGCGCGAAACAATGGCGTCAATCAGCCCTCGCTCCTTGAGAAACTCAGCGGTCTGAAACCCTTTGGGAAGATCGGATTGGGTGGTATCCCGGATCACCCGTGGACCGGCAAATCCGATTCGCGCCGAGGGTTCCGCGATGATCAAATCACCGACACTGGCAAAACTCGCCATCACGCCCGCCATCGTCGGATCGGTCAGAACACTGATAAAGGACAATCGCTCTTTCGCGTGATAGGCCAACGCCCCGCATGTTTTCGCCATTTGCATCAGGCTGAACATTCCCTCATACATCCGGGCACCGCCACTGGATGAGAAAATCACCACCGGAAGGCGTTCCCGGGTGCCTCGTTCAATCAGTCGGGTCAGCTTTTCCCCGACGACCGACCCCATCGATCCTCCGTTGAATGAAAAATCCATGACTCCCAGCGCAATGCGATGATCCCGCAGATGACCAATCCCCGTGATGACCGCATCCCTCAGTCCAGTCTTCTTCTGATTGGCCGTCAGCTTCTCTGGATAGTCGGGAAACTCGAGAACATCGACACTGCTCATCCCTGCATCCATTTCCTCGAAGGAGTCGATCGCCACCATTGAGGCCACACGATCCCGAGCGCCCATCGGAAAGTGATAGGAACACTGGGGGCAAACCTTGAGATTGACCGTCAAATCCTTGTCCACGATGAGCTCCCCGCATCGACGACACTTGGTCCACAGCCCTTCTGGAATCGCTCGCCGCCGCGGCGTCGCCCCCACGGGACGCCGATTCAGTTGGGTCTCGGCGGATGTCGAGGGCGGCGTGACAACCGATTCTTTTGATTCGACCCCGATCCTCTTCGAACCAAAGGTCGTGCCCGCCGCTTGCTGTCCCTTCTTCATCTGTTGCGTTTGTTTTCCCACCATGGTTTAAAGTCCGCGGACCACCGTGCACACCCAGACCTCGGACGCACCCATCCGCCGCAATACCCGAGCACACGCGTTGGAGGTCGCCCCCGTTGTGAACACGTCGTCAACCAGCATGACCCGCTTTCCGGTCAACCCTTCGGAGGTCGCCGGGGCAAATGCCTGGTGAACATTCCTTCGCCGTTCGCTCCGGCTTAGCATAGTTTGCGACAAGGTCGGTGCAACCCTTTTAAGCACGTGCCCGGCCAGAGGCGCCCCCATTCGGCGTGAGAGGAACCGGCCCATTCGCTCCGCCTGATTGAATTCACGCTCGCGTTGCTTGCTCGAAAAAAGGGGGACGGGCACCACCGCATCCCAACCGGACTGCATTCCAAGCCATTGTAACTGATTCCACAAGAATTCTGCCAGAACCACTTCCAACCACTCGTTCCGGTGGTACTTGTAACGGTGAATCAGACCCAGCGAGAACTCATTGGCCACTAAGGCTGCCCGCGCTCCAGAAAAAGCGAATGACCCCGTCTGACAATGAGGGCACCGGAAGGTCGAACTCAATGCCCCCTCAAAGGGCAAGCCGCAGCATTGGCAAAAGGGAGAGCGCAAAAAACGCAACCGCCCCCAACACTTCGACCCGATATACCCCTATTCCCTCGCCGCCCGTTCATCATGACAAAACTGGCATACGTTCGGAAAGAAACATCCCGCGATCGAATCCAACCACTGCAAAGCCGATTCCTTCATGCCTTCAAACAAATACTCACCCCATCATATTTTAGAAGTTATCATCTTTTTAGAATTATAATAACTCATGCAACAACAATCAGCGCCCCATCCGGTCAGAGGCCGGTCAAATCACCTCCCCTTTTGGGTTGTTCTCTTCCATCCCAGCTCCTAAAACCACCATGATCGGACCCCGTTCAAAGGCTGACCGCGACCCATCACACCATGAAAACTCGAACCCCATTCTGGATCCTTTGCCTCGGAGGTGCCCTGCTCGGCAATCCCACCTTCGCCGAACCGAGAAACCTGCTCTTCCTCCTTGTCGATGACTTGGGCTGGGCGGACATCGGCTGCTTTGGAAGCCGCTTTTACGAAACCCCCAACATTGACCGGTTCGCCGAAACCGGAATGCGTTTCACGCAAGCCTACGCCGCGGGCTCGGTCTGTTCACCCACCCGTGCCAGCATTCTGACCGGGCGCCACCCCGTCCGGCTCGACATCACCGACTGGATTCCCGGCCAGTCCAACAGCGCCCGCAACAAGCTCCTGCACCCGAAGGACCGCGACAACCTCGCCCATTCCGAAGTCACCCTCGCCGAAGCGCTCAAGGAGCATGGCTACCAGACCTTCTTCGCCGGCAAGTGGCACCTCGGGCACAAGGGGCACTGGCCCGAGGACCAAGGCTTCGACATCAACATCGGCGGCCACCACAAGGGCTCCCCCCCCGGCGGCTACTACGCTCCGTGGACCAATCCCGCGCTCACCGCCAGGGAGCCCGGCGAATACCTCACCGAACGCCTCACCCAGGAGTCCATCCGGTTCCTTGAAGACCGGGACACGAAAAGCCCCTTCCTCCTCTACCTCTCCTACTACAACATCCACACCCCCATCCAGCCCTACAAGAAACGCATCGCCCACTACAACGCCAAGGCGCAGGAAATGTTCAAGGGTCCGACCCCCAAGCAACCCGAGCACGAAGGGACCTCCCGGATGCGGCAGGACAACCCTGCGCTGGCATCCATGGTCGCGGCCGTGGACGACAGCGTGGGCGCCCTCCTTGGCAAGCTCGACGAGTTGAAGCTCGCCGACAACACCGTGGTCATCTTCTTCAGCGACAACGGCGGCCTCAGCAC
>DEAY01000234.1:2249-12826 GCA_002348345.1 Verrucomicrobia bacterium UBA2970 | reverse complement strand
GGTACGTCGAGAGAAGGGTTTGGTATTCATTTCGCAGGATTCAAACAGGGTTGAGTCGGACATGGCCACAAGGGACAACGCCCGGAGCACTCATAATCATACGGCTCTTTAGAGGTCTTGCAGCTCATTTTTTAACAAAGTCTCCAGGCTTGATTCGTTGGGTGTTGCCGAAAGTCGTTCGCCGAGTCGCGGGGACTTGATTCCCCGCATGGTCTGGATGGGACTGCCCTCGAATCGTACGGAACTGAGGGCTCAGGACGATGGCCTCGACGGCCACGTAGAATCGGTAGCGGTTGTCCGCAAGTTGGTTTGCCATTTGGGTCAAAAAGGGACGGTCCGAGAGCCGGATCGATCGGCCCAGCGAGTAGCCGAGGAGTTTTCGGCAGAATTGAGCCACAAAGTCGTCTCGCCGCTGCGTGACGAGATAATCTTGGAGGCCGACGAGTCCCTCAATCTCGGTGCCGTCAACCAGGGTCGTCCGGGTGTCGACTGGTTCTGCTCGAACCCGTCCGATGGGATCGAATCGTTCGAGGGCCAATCCGTAGGGATCGATTCGATCGTGGCACTTTGCGCAGGAGGGATTGGTGCGGTGCTGCTCGATCAATTCCCGCGTCGTCAGGCCTGAGGGCACTTGCTCCGGCAGGACCGGGACATCCAGTGGCGGTCGGGGGAGTTTTTCCCCGAGAAGGGTCTCGGAGATCCAGTTGCCTCGTAGGATGGGGCTCGTGCGGGATGCGCCCGACTGGGAGGCCAGAAAGGCAGCCGTCGCCAGGATCCCTCCTCGGCCTTCCGTCCGGGGGATGGCGACCTTTTGGAAGGTTGAGCCGGGGATGTTTTGAATGCCATAGTGCTTGGCAAGGGGTTCATTGAGGAAACGATACTCGGCATTAATGAGGTCGAGGATGGAGCGGTTGTCTTGGAAGATGTGAGCGCACAAGTTCAGGACTTCCTGATACATGGCGTCTCGAAGCATCGCGAACTCGGGAAACAGCGATTCGTTTTTTTGATCGTTCTGATCGAAGTCTCTCAGGTGAAACCATTGGCTGGCGAATTCGATCGCGAGACGTTTGGCTCTGGGGTCGCGCAGCATTCGATGGAGTTGGCGTTTCAGCGTCCGCTCATCGAGCAGGGCGTTCGCGGCCGCCAGGGCCCGTAATTCAGCGTCGGGTTGAGAGCCCCACAGGAAATAGCTGAGTCGGGTCGCCAGCTCGTGGGGATGGACCGGGAGGGTCTCGGAACCGGGCGCGGGTTCCTCACTTCGATAGAGAAACCGAGGGGAGGTCAGAATTCGTGCGATGAGCAATCGGATCGAGGCCTCATGCCCCAGCTCCTCGGTGCGAAAGCGTTGATAGAGGTCTCGGAGTTGATCTTCCTCATCATCGGTGGTCGGTCGTCGCCAGGCGTTCGCGGCGAAGTCGAGGGCGGCTTGAAGATGAATCGGTTCGGTCGTCACCAGTGTTTGCCGAAAGGCATCGGCCCGATCGTGGATCGGTTTCTTGGCAGGTTTCCAGGCCTCGACCAGATCCGGCCGATCCTGGGTAGCGAACTCGGTGAGTTGTTCGTAGGCGGTGACTAACTCGAGAGGCTCGCGAGCGACGAAGAGAAGTTCCTCCCATAGTCGATCCAGCTCCGCCTCTTCGTCCTCGGAGAGCATCAGTCGTTTCAGAAGGTCGTCTTCACGATAGAAGAGCGTCAGGGTCACCACTTCATCGACGGGGACGATCTTGGTGTAGCAGAGTACCGGAGGGAAGAGCTCGCGGAAGTCGTCCAAGGCCCTTTTCCAGTGGGCCTCGGCAATGGAGTCAGGGGCAACCAGGATGGGCCGGCCGGGATCCAGCGTCTCGGAAGGTGGTGGATCGGTGGTGACGGCGAGTTGGACACTTCCAAGGGTGCTAGAGTCTCTCAGGCGGCCGCGGGCATGGAGTTTGCGACCCTTGGCCAGTTCGGCGGGGATTCGGATCGAGACCGTTTCGGGGGCCTGCATCAGGAGTTGCGTGGCACTCTCTCCAGGGTTCCCGGCGGCGGTGAAACGGGGGTCGGTTGCAAGAGAATCAAACGAATCGGCAAGGCTCAAGGGCACAGCGAGTTTGTCAAAGTGGGACAGCATTTCGACGTTTTGGGGTTGGACTGAGCTCGAGAGAGGATTGCTTGCCAGGTCGATGATTTCCGCTTGGAGGCGTTTCCGCGATTCCGGTCCGGAAGAGTTCCTCCAGTGATCAATGAAGGAATCTTCTGGGGGAGACAGGAAAGCCGAGGCCCCCTCGAGAACCGTCTTCATATTTCCTTTGAGAAAATGCCAGACCTTGGAGTGACCTTGTTGATCGGCATGAGGATTCGCTTCCAGGATGGTTTCCGCCACGTCGTCGGCAAGATTCCAGTGCCTGAGAGGTTCGGCGAGCGTCTCGATGTTGAGGTCGACCGTAGTGAGATCACAGCCATGGTTGCCACCACGGGGACCGATGAAGAGAATCACCGAATCGCCGCGTCGGATCCTTGTCGTCGGGATGACCGGGCGTTCGACGCCCCGCGTTCCAATGACGCCCTTGCCCAGCACCTGGTCTTTTTTACCCATTCGTCTGGTGAGGTACCACTCCACCCCATTACCGCATTCCGGATGCGCGTCCTCGATCAGTCCGGTCACCTTGATCATTCCGTCGATCGGACTGGTCCAGGCCACGGCGGAATACTCAGTGGGCGAAGGATGAACAAAGACCGATTTCGGTTTCGCCCGTCCGGGAATCCGCACGTCTTGATCCGAGGCATTGGACATGATCGAAGGCGTTGAATGGCTGCCCCAACCTTGAACGAAAGAGTAATCGCCGCCGCTGAGTATTTTCTGGGTAAAGTGGCCGCCAAGCGGCTCCGAGTCCGGAGCCCGGTAGTCAAGGTAGGCCAAGAAACGCTCGAAGGTCGCGCGATCCAATTGATGATTCCTCGCCAGAAGCGTAGGGTCCCCACCGGATTGGAATCCGCCGGCAGCCGCGAGATACTCTCCAATCCGAGAGCGAAACGCTCTCTGAAGTTCGGTGATCTTTTGCCAGGCGCTTTCGACTTGGCTGAGGGGAAGGTCGGGAAGGCTCTCTCCCCTCAGCAGGAGCTCGTCCCAAACGACTTGGTCCTCCTGATGCCCGTCCCCCGCCGAGTGGGCCGTCAAGTAAACATCGAGAAAGGGGCGTTCACCGATGGGCTTGGACAGATCGAGTTCAAACGACGCTTCGGATTGAAGAGGGTCCGCCGACACGAGCCAGCCCTCGGGGCCGCCCTCGCGTCCGATGTGACCAATCGAATTGAGAACCCAGAGTGGTTGCTGCCATCCTTGAATCTCCTCGATCACGGGATCCGGACTCGTGGTCGATTGAAACCGTTCGCGAATCCGGTCGACCAAAATCGAGGGCCCTCCAGAGCGAGACTTGCCTTGGAGGGTCTCCCAAAGGGTGCTCAGGTATTTTTGGTTCAATTGGGATGAGCCCGCGATGGCGGTCAGCGAGGTCGAACCATCCCTCAAGGCCTGACGTTCTCGCCATAGCGTTGAAAGGTAGTCCTTGATCGGGAGAACACCTCCTTGATTGGTGTCGAACTGGATGCCCTGGAGATTGACATTCATGCCGCCTCCCTGAGAGGTATAGCGGGCATAGAACGATCGTATTTCCGCCAGCAAGTCGTCGGTCCAATCCCGCCGGGTCGTTTTGTCCGAGAAGCGAATCCCCAGAGGATGCAACACGGCATGGCTGGCGATGACCTTTCCAGCGTCTAAATACTTCTGGATTAAAGAGGGGGACACACTGAGGGCATCGCCGGTATTGATGAAGCCCTCGCCCGCCGCCCCGTCGATGGGGAATTCCGCCGTGGGATCCAAGGAGGGGACGCCGGTGAGATCCCTCACGGTGTAGGTGTATTCGGAGTTGTTGAGACGGCGAAGCACCACCGGTCCAGGATCACCGGCCAGCGCGGCGGCTTCCGCAGTGAGATAGGCTTCGACCCAGTGGGAGAGCCGGCCCTGCTCTTCATCGTTCAATTGATCCGATTTCCTGGGAGGCATTTGCTGGGTGGAGAGCATGTGCTCGATCTTGAGCCAGAGATCGGTGTTGGCTCGAACGGCCTTGAAGGTGGTGATGGCACTCAGATCGATCTCCGCCTCCGCGTCTTCACCCGAATGGCAGTCGAAGCAATAACGATCCAGGATTGGTTGGATGGAGGGTTGGAACTGGCTGCCAATGGTTTCGAACGCCTCGGCCTGGATGGGGGAGGGTTGCACTGTTGTGAGAAGGGCAATCAGAATCAACGAGGCTCCGGGCAGTCGAGCACTCAACGAGAATATAAGGTCAAAGGGCTTCATCGGGATCAGGTTAAAGATTGCTGATTCATGGCTGACAATCAATCCCTAAGGAATGAGTGATTGCTGATGTGGGAAGTGAGCCATCGAGAGGGTCGTCACTCCCTCTCGATGTTCGCCGTTGTTCTTCAAACCCCGCTCCTTTACTCTGCGTCCGAAATGAGCCATGCCTGCCTTAGCCTTCGAACGTTCATCGTTTTCATCCTTCTCAATGCGCACTGCCGTTTGGCAGGGGAATCCAAGACGTTGACGCCGGAGCTCCTGTGGGAGTTGGGACGGGTGGGCGGAGCGGCGGTGGCTTCGGATGATTCGTCGATCGCCTACACCGTTCGACGTTATGATTTGGGTGAGAACAAGGGGAAGAGCAGCTTGTTCGTTCGGCGTTTGGATCAAGGTGAGGTGAAGGAGATGGTGAGTGATTGGCCGTCGATTGGCGAGATTCAGTATGCGGCCTCGCCCTTTGGGGAACGAATCTATTTCGTCGGGAATCGCGGGTTGAATGACGATGAAGCGGCTCAGGTCTGGAGCCTTAATCCTGTCGATGGCGGATTGTTGCAGGTGACGGACATTGAGGATGGAGTGGCCCATCTGAAGGTGTCTCCCACCGGCGATCACCTGGCGTTTACGCGAGAGGTGAAAATGGATCGAGCGGTAACCGAAGTGTATGAGGATTTGCCTAAGGCCGACGCACGAATCATCGATTCCCTGATGTTTCGCCATTGGGATGCTTGGCATGATTTTAAATACACCCACCTTCACATCGCTCCCCTGGGTGAGGACGGCCGAGCAGGGGAACCGGTGGATCTCATGGAAGGCCTCCGGGCCAATTGTCCCGTTCCTCCCTTCAACGGATCGGAGCAGTACAATTGGTCGCCTGACGGCCAGGAAATCGCCTACACGGCGAAGTTGGTGGAGAGCTGGGCGGAGTCCACCGACAGCGACATCTACCTCGTGAACGTGTCCGAGCCAACGCGTCGAGAGAACATCAGCGACGGCATGGAGGGCTATGACAACAATCCCGTGTATTCCCAGGATGGTCAATTCCTCGCCTTCCATTCGATGGAACGACCCAGCTTTGAATCGGACCGCAACCGAATCATGGTCTATCACCGAACTCGGCGAACGATTGCTGAGGCCACGAGGGGCCTCGACCAAACCGTGCACGGTGCGACATGGAGTCCCGATGCCGATCGTCTCTACTTCTCCTCGGAGACCAAGGGAACCAATCAGATCTTCCAACTGGATCGAAATGGGGGGGGGGTAAAGGCGGTCACCAAGGGCCGATTTAATTGGAGTCTGATGGATGTGTTTTCAGATGGAAAGCGGGCCTTGGTCTCCTACATGAACATGGAGCGACCGACGGAACTGGCGCTTTTGGATTTGGAGTCCGGTGAGGTGACGAAGGTGACCGATGTGAACGGAGAGCATTATCAATCACTAGAGCTTCCCGAGGTGAAGGCGCGTTGGATCAACACGACCGATGGGAAATCAATGCACGCATGGGTGATCTACCCGCCGCATTTTGACCCGGAAAAAACTTGGCCTCTTCTGACTTACTGCCAGGGAGGACCACAGGGGCAGATCGGCCAGTGGTTTTCCTATCGTTGGAATTTTCATCTGATGGCCGCCCAGGGTTATGTGGTTGTAGCGCCCAACCGTCGGGGATTGCCCGGGTTTGGTCGGGAATGGAACGATCAGATCAGTGGGGATTGGGGGGGGCAGGCGATGAAGGATTTGTTGTCGGCGACGGATGCGCTTCTGGCCGAGCGCTACATCGATCCGGATCGAACCGGAGCGGTCGGCGCCAGTTTTGGAGGCTATTCGGTGTATTGGCTGATGGGGCACCACCAAGACCGGTTCAAGACCATGATCGCCCATTGCGGTGTCTTCAATCTCGAGTCGATGTATGGTTCGACCGAAGAGCTTTTCTTTGTCAATTGGGATCTCGGCGGACCCTACTGGAAGAATGAGGCCGTTCAAGCGGACTACGATCGTTTTTCGCCGCACCGTTACGTGGGCAATTGGAAAACACCGCTATTGGTCATTCATGGACAGAAGGATTTCCGGGTTCCGGTCACCCAGGGGATCGAGGCCTTCACGGCCGCCCAGGTCAATCGGGTTCCCTCACGATTCCTCTACTTCCCCAACGAAGGCCACTGGGTGCTTTCTCCCCAGAATGGGGTGCTCTGGCATCGGGTCTTTTTTGAGTGGCTGGATCGTTACTGCCAGCCTGAACGGGAGTAGGTTCTATTGGTAGCCGAGGGTGGTCGCGAGGGCCAAGGCGACGATTGCCATGAGATAGAGTTTGATCATGAGCGGCACGATGAATCGGAGCCAACGTTGATATGGAATCCGACCCAAGGCGAGCATCCCCATCAGGAGGGCATTGGTGGGAACGATGGCATTCATGAACCCGTCGCCCATCTGGTAGGCGAGAACGGCCGTTTGACGGGTGACGCCGGTGAGGTCGGCCAATGGAGCCATAATGGGCATGGTGACATAGGCTTGCCCGGATCCTGAGGGAATCAAGAAATTGCAAACACTCTGAACCATCAGCATCCCGACCGATGCCAGCGGCGCGGGGTTGTTTTCTAGAACGCCAGCAATCCGGTGAATGATGGTGTCGATCACCTGGCCCTCGGTGAGCACGGTTTCGATCGTTCGGGCGAAGCCAATGAGAAGCGCCGTGGTGGTCATTTCTGCGGCCCCCTTGCAGAACGATTCGGCGGCGGCATTGAAGGGGATTCGAGCCACCAGGGCGGATAGGATCGCCATTCCAAGGAACACGGCTGCCAATTCCGTGAGATACCATTCCCATCGGGCGACCCCCACCACGAAGAGCACGATACCGGAAACGAAGATTCCCAGAACGGTGAGGCATTGAGGGGTCAAGTCCGTGCCATGAGGGAGCTCATAGCCTTTCGAATAATCGATGTCTGATACCAGACTCTTTTCGGGAAACGCTTTCACCCTTCGGGCGTAGGAGAGAATGTGGTGAACACCGATCAAAAGGCAGAGCGCCAACAAGAACCATCGTAATCCCTGTCCCGAGGTCAAGGGGAGTTCGGCAATGTCCTGGGCGATCATCACCGTGAACGGATTGAGCGCGGCACAGCCGTAGCCGACGGCCGCGCCGACGTAGACGATGCCCATCGCCACCACGGCGTCGTAACCCAGGGCCAGACACATGGTCACCAAGATCGGGATGAACGGCATGTATTCCTCGGCCATCCCGACGGTGGACGATCCGAGTGAGAACAAGGCGGTCATTCCAGCGACCAGGTAGAGCGGCTGACCGCCCAGCCGTTGGAGGGCCAGACCGATGGCGGCATCGATGGCACCGGTGGATCGGAGCACTCGAATGACTCCCCCAACGAGAAAAACGAAGAAGATGACGTCGGCCGCTTTTTCCATGCCCTTGGGAATCAACGTCAAGGAGGCGTGCCACGGCAGGGTTGGGGCGTCGACGAGTTGATAGGTCCCGGCGAGGACGCGGCGCTCCTCCCGCTCAAAAGAGCCGCTGGGAAGGAGCACGGTCAGGACCTGGGCGATGACGATCATGCCAAAGATCAAGACCAATGGATGCGGAAATCGAGAGCGTTTGGTGGTTGTCATCTAATCACGAAATCGGATCGAAAGCGAGCCGGTCTGGTGGGTGCTTACATCTCACAGCCAGGGATTTGGGGCAAACTTTTTCCGGCTAAGACCTGGGCCCATCGAAGGCCTTCCCGCCGAAGGTCAAGCTCAAGGTCACGGATCACAGAGCCTCGGCCGGGATGGGTCCAGGCTCGGATGGTTGTTTTAAAATCCCAAAAAAGGAGGGTGGCTCTGGCCAGGATCATCACGCTCGGGGCCGATGGATCATGCCTCGGCCTCTGGGGTCAGGAAGGGGATCGCCTTTGTCGGGGATCCCGAATCTGAGGCAATGGGATTGGGGTTCAAATGGCATAAGAGCGTTCCCTCTCATGATGCTTCATGATTCGACAAATAGGATTGATCCTGTCAAGGTCCTCCCATGATCTCCGACTCGCGTGTTGTGGGCCGTTTGACGGTCCTTCTTGGTTTGCTCGCCTTGGTCGTCACCCGGCCTGTGGTGATGGGTGAGCAGCCGCCCAACCTGGTTCTCATCATTTCCGACGACCAGGCATGGAGCGATTACGGGTTCATGGGGCACGAACACATCGCGACGCCCCATCTGGATCGGTTGGCGGGCGAGAGTATCTTGTTTCGTCGGGGTTATGTTCCGACGGCCCTCTGCCGTCCCTCATTGATGACATTGGCAACCGGCCACTTCGCGCACCACCATGGGATCACCGGGAACGACCCGTCTCCAAAATATGCCGACCGTGAGTCGGAGCTTTACCGGGAACGCCGCGCGACCCTGATTTCCTATATCGAACAGTTCGAGACGCTTCCGGAAGTCTTGGCAAGCCGAGGTTACCGAAGTCATCAGAGCGGCAAGTGGTGGGAAGGGAGGTATTCACGGGGAGGATTTACGCACGGAATGACCCGAGGGTTTCCCGAGCCGGGCGGGCGCCATGGTGATGACGGATTAGAGATCGGCCGCAAGGGAATGGAGCCGATCGCGGAGTTTGTGAAACAAGCGGTTTCCGACGAAACGCCCTTCTTTCTGTGGTATGCACCCTTTCTTCCCCATACCCCCCACAATCCACCTGACCGGTTGTTCAATCAATATCAGGACAAGGTCTCCTCGCCGCATGTGGCCCGCTATTACGCGATGTGCGAGTGGTTTGATGAATCGTGCGGAGAGCTGATCGGGATCTTGGACGATCAGGGAATCCGCGAAAATACGTTGATCGTCTATGTAACCGATAACGGATGGATCCAGAATCCCGAGCGCCGGGGTTACGGCCCGAGATCCAAACAAACCCCCTATGAGGGAGGGATTCGCACTCCCGTCATGTTCAATTGGCCGGGAAGGTTGACGCCGGCGGATCGTCCGGAACTGGTGAGCAGCATCGATCTTTACCCGACCCTGTTGGCGGCGGCAGGTGTCCCGATCCCGAGTCCTCGACCGGGACTGAATCTGATGCCGAATTTGGAGAACGATCTGGCCATCGGTCGTCCCGGAATCAGGGGCGAAGGGTTTGCCCATGATATTGCTGATGTCGCCAACCCCGAGGCATCCCTCCTCTACCGTTGGACCATTGAAGGTCGTTGGAAACTGCTGCTGACCTACGATGGAGAGGTGAACCGCTATCAATCCACCCACCCCAGGAGCGAACGACGCCCCCAACTTTTTGATCTGCTGGCGGATCCATGGGAGAAAACGAACTTGGCCGGGGAGAACCCCGAGGTCGTCGCCCGGTTGGCCGGTGTGCTGGACCGATGGTATCCGGTAGCGGATCGGAAGGTGCAAGTGGAGTATCGTTGAGCGGATCGACGACTCCGTTGTTCTGACAGTCATCCCAGGAATCAAGATGCTTTTGGCGGAATTGAAGTGGCCCGAGGTGGATGCCCTCTCTCGGGATGTCCCGGTGATTCTTCCCATCGCCGCTCACGAGCAGCATGGACATCACCTGCCCTTGCACACGGATAGTCTTCTCTTGGGCGAGGTGGTTCGGCGACTGGAATCATCCATGGGAGACCGGCTCCTATTCGCGCCACTTCAATGGTTGGGTAACTCTCACCACCATCTGGGTTTTCCGGGGACGCTCTCCTCCGAGCCGCGGGCGTATTTGGATCTGTTGCTCAGCGAGGCGGAGTGCCTGCTTCAACACGGTTTTCGAAGGCTGGTCTTCTTGAACGGGCACGGCGGCAATCAGGTTCCCGGCGCCCAGGCCGTTTTTGAGCTGCGGCAACAACACCGCCGCCAGAAAGATCTTCTCCTTCTTTCGACCACCTACTGGGAGCACGGTTCGTTGAAAGAAGAAGGGCTGGGTTTTTCCCAGAGCCGAATGGGTCATGCCTGTGAATGGGAAACCTCGATGATGTTGGTGGTTCGTCCGGATTTGGTCGGTGCCTATCGGGAGCAGGAATCGGTGAGCCAGCAGGAGCCCACCGCGCCCGCAGCGCGGGGCTGGACGATGGGTGACCGATCCGAGCGCGGGCACATAGGCGATCCGGCGGCCGCGACTCCGGAAAAGGGGGAACGTCTGTTGGAAACGTTTACTCAAGGGCTCGGACCGTTCTTTGAGCGGCTTGGGTTGGCGGCGGGAGATCCCCCCTCGCCTTGACACAAACGAATCTCAGGACCCTGGGGGAGGCTGGTGAGCGTTCCTTG
>DEAY01000234.1:0-1912 GCA_002348345.1 Verrucomicrobia bacterium UBA2970 | reverse complement strand
TAAGGATCAAAAAAGAAATATGAGTGCTGAACAGCGAGCGGCGAATCTAGGAATCACCTTCCAGGAAATCAAACCGGGTTATCTCAATCTCTGTATTCGGTCGGGGAACCTCTTGATGACCTCGGGCCATACCAGCGATCTAAAAGGGGTGTTGGGGAAGGATCTGACGGTTGAACAAGGTTACGAAGCGGCCAAGGACTGTGCGGTGAAGATCCTCAACACCGTGCACCAGGAGTATGGGACCCTTGATGGGCTCCGGGTCATCAAGCTCCTGGGTTGCGTCTATTCGGCGGGCGATTTTACCGACCAACATTTGGTGATCAACGGGGCCTCTGATCTCCTTCATCAGATTTTTGGGAAGGAAGGCGATGGATACCATGCCCGAAGCGCTCTCGGATTTGCCGCGCTGCCCACCGGGGCAGCCGTGGAGATCGAAGCGATTTTTGAGATCAAGGAAGCGGAAGCCTCCACCCCATGATGATTCGACCGTTCGTGGCGTTCTTATTCGCCACTGTGGTGCTGCTCAGCGCGTCAGAGTCTCCTGAAGAACACCGGTATCAAGTCGAGATTCTCGCCCGGGGGATGCCGCGCCCCATGGAACTGGAGGTCGCGGACGATGGGCGGGTATTCTTCAACGACTTTTATGGTCATCTGAAGATCTTCCATCCCCAAACCGGGGAGGTGGTGGAAGCCGGAAAAATCGAGGTCTTCAACGAACAGGAAAACGGGTTTCTGGGATTTGCGCTGGACCGGGAATTCGAGTCGACCCAATGGATTTACCTCTTTTATTCGCCGAGGGATTATGTCGGGCAACGGCTCAGTCGGTTTCGAATGGACGGCGATCACCTGGTTCAGGGGTCGGAGGTGGTGGTCTTGGCCTTTCCCGAGCAGCGCCGACGCTGCTGTCATCATGCGGGGACGGTGGCGTTCGCGCCCGATGGTTGCGTCTTGATTTCAACAGGGGACAATACCGACCCCGGCGCGGATACCGCTGGCTATGCGCCCATCGACGAGCGGCCGGATCATGGTCCCATCGATGCCCAGAAGTCGTCCGCGAACACCCACGACCTGAGGGGAAAGATCCTCCGCATTCGGCCGCTCCCGGATGGATCGTATGAGATTCCGGAGGGGAATCTGTTTCCCCGGGACGGGACTCAGGGTCGGCCCGAGATCTATGTCATGGGTTGTCGAAATCCCTGGCGCATGAGCGTCGACGAGGAAACCGGCATCGTCTACTGGGGGGACGTCGGGCCCGATGCTCGCAGCACGACGGCGCGGGGAACGCGGGGCTACGATGAAATCAACCAAGCCCGAAGCGCCGGAAACTATGGCTGGCCTTACTTTGTGGGAAACAATTTTCCCTATGCCAACTACGATTATGCGACGGGTGCAATCGGCGACCTTTATGATCCTCTCAGGCCGGTCAACGACAGCCCCAACAACACCGGTGCTCGCATTCTACCGCCCGCTCGCGCCGCCATGATTTTTTGGCCCTATGCGGAGTCTCCGGAATTCCCCATGCTCGGTTCGGGAGGCCGAACGGCTTGCGCCGGACCGGTGTTTCATTATCAGGATTCGTTTGTTCAAACCGATGGCTTCCCCGAGCACTTTGACGATTGCCTCTTGTTTTGGGATTGGCAGCGCCCCTTCATGAAATGGGCCCGGTTTGATGAGGATCATTACCTGCGAAGCATCGAAGCGTTTGGATCCGCTTTTTCATTTGGCAACGAGGGACAGCGGCCGGTCGTAGAGGGGGATTCGGAGCCCTTCTTGATCCAACGGCCGGTGGATGCGGACTTTGGCCCGGACGGCTGCCTCTACCTGTTGGACTACGGGAAAACGTGGGGGCTCAATCCGGACTCCCAGTTGATAAGGATCTCCTATCGGCGGGGGAACCTTCCGCCGATAGCCC
>DEAY01000265.1 GCA_002348345.1 Verrucomicrobia bacterium UBA2970 | reverse complement strand
AAGAAAAGCGCCAGGACCGACGGGTTGGGCGATTAGTAGCGCACCCGAAAATCATTCCGGCCAGATTGGTCGGTGCCCCGCATCAGATAGACGGTTCGGTTCGACATTTCCAGAAGTCCCTCTCGTTCAAACCGGGTCTCGTTGTTGTGGCAATAGACCGACGAGGTCGGCATGTAGCGCAAGGTCATGCCGCGGCGGGGATGATCGGAAAGATTGGGTTCGGATCCGTGGTGGAGATACACGTCATGCAGTGACACCTCGCCGGGTTGCAAGATCAGGTCGACGGCCTGTGACTCGTCAAATTCGGTTTCATCCAGTTCCAGGTTCAGAGCGATGTTGGCGGCATCGCTCCGATTGTGTTTGGCCAGTCGTTTGGTCTTGTGGGAACCGGGGATGACCCGCAAACAACCGTTTTCCCTCGTCGATGCATCGATTGCAATCCAGACCGTGCAGGTTGCCAGGGGCTCGATGGGCCAATACTCTCCGTCCTGATGCCAGGGAGTCCGAGTGCCGACTTTCGCCGGTTTAGCAAAGAAGCTGGAATTCCACAACGCGATGTCGCCACCGATGAGCTGTTCCACCATGTCCAGGATCTCAGAGCGACGGGCCACCGTCAGGAACCAGGGGTCATAGGCCAAAACCGCTGAGCAATAGTCCCTGAATTCGGGGTGGCGGTCGACTAACCGGACGTGGGCCTCGCGAATCTCATGGAGCGTTGTTTCCTCCAAGCGGAAGTCTGGCGTCACAAACCCCTCGCGGTGGTATTGTTCAATTTCCGAACGGGTCAACATCGTCTTCTTCTTAAGCCGGGACTCTAAACCGCAGATTCACCCAATTCACGCAGATTCTTTTCCCCAATGTACGTCTCAATGAACGAGCCCAGTCAACCTCACAGCGGAGGCGCTTGTTACTCCTAACATCGCAGCTCTCCAATCAAAACCCTTCGGCAGAACGACGACTCCGGGATCTCGTGTGAATGGGCCGTCGATGAGTCAGCACTCATGCCCTCAGATTATCCGTATCACCCATGATCCCGACTCACCGCTGGAGACGACAAAAAGGGTTCTCAAGGGCCCTTCTTCCGTTTTCCCCAAACATCGATACGCGGAGCTGACCACCCATGGCTTGGGGCGATGCTAGGCGATGATCCCGTGGGCAATATTGCCGCCGACGTCCGTCAATCGGAAATCGCGCCCGGAATACCGATAGGTCAGCTTGGTATGATCGATGCCCATGAGATGGAGAATCGTCGCGTGAAAATCATGCACGTGCATGGGATCCTTGACGACCCTCATGCCCAATTCGTCCGTCGCGCCGTAGACGAAACCCGGCTTCACGCCGCCGCCGGCCATCACCATGGTAAAGGCCTTGTTCTGATGATCCCGACCCAGCTTTTCGGGTTTGCGCACTTCGGTGTAGGGCGTTCTTCCAAATTCCCCGCCCCAGATGACCAAGGTGTCCTCCAACAACCCGCGAGCCTTCAAGTCCTGGATCAAGGCCGCACCTGCTTGGTCAGCATCGACCGAAAGCTTGGCATGTTTGACGTTGTGATCGACATGAGTGTCCCAGGGTTGGAGTCCTTTTTCAGTGACGTAGTATACCGTCACAAACCTGACGCCCTCTTCGGCCAAGCGTCGCGCCATCAACGTGGACCGCCCGAAAGGCGTGTCTCCATACAGTTCCCGGATGTGAGCGGGTTCGCGATTGATGTCAAAGGTGTCCAAGGCCGCCGTTTGCATCCGATAGGCGGTCTCCATACTGGCAATCTCCGCTTCCAACGCCGCATCCGACTCCCGTTGTTGCAAATGCCGCTGGTTGAGCGTTTTGAGCAGATCAAGCTGGCGGCGCTGCTCCCTGCGGTTCCAGCGGGGGCTCTTGATGTTCCCAAAAAGTTTTTCGACATCCCCCTCCTTGCTCACCAACCCCATTCCCTGGAATCTGGACGGAAGAAACCCGTTGCTCCACAACGCCGGTCCCACCACCAACCGCGCTCCCGGACGAAGAGCGACATATCCCGGAAGATTCTCGTTCTCGGTTCCCAACCCATACAGCAACCACGAGCCCAGCGAAGGCCGAACGGGTTGAATGACTCCGCTATGCATCTGAATCAGCGCCGGTTCGTGATTGGCTTCATCCGTCTTCATCGAATGGATCACGCAAAGATCGTCAACGACCTTGGCCATTCTAGGCAGCGTTTCATTCACCCAAAGGCCGGATTGTCCGTGCCGGGCAAATGGCCACGGCGAGGGCATGAAATGGCCGGCGCGATCCGGTTCATATTCCACCTTCCCCGGGCTCTTCCCGGCGAATTTCTCCAGGGACGGCTTGGGCTCGAAAGTGTCGAATTGGGAGGGCCCGCCGTTCAAGAAAAGAAAGATAACGCGCTTGGCTTTGGGAGCAACGGTCTTGGCGGCGGCCACGATCTCCGCTTGGCTCGCCGCGCGGGCCCGGTTCCCCAGCAACCCCGCCAGCCCCAACATCCCCAGGCCAAGACCGCTCCGTTCGAGCATCTGCCTGCGATTTAACATTTCCGGTCTCACCGTCATCTTGCCCACTCTGTCAATCAAGATACCTCATTTCGTTCGAGGTCAGCAACACCTGCACGTACTTCTGCCAGTCATCCTTGGTCGGCGCGGCATCGTCCTCGCCCAGAAAGGCCTTTGCAAGGGCCATCTCATCCGGCGTCGGAGGCCGCGAATAAACCCTGCGGTAAAGCGCCTTCACCGCGCGATCCCCGACGGCTCCGGCCCACTCACGGGCCAGGGCCTCCGATCGGGCGTCAATCAATTGGCTGTTCAGCAGAAACAGCTTTTGGGTCGGCGTCGTGGTCACTTGCCGCCCGGCGCTGTGGACATTGGCGTCCGGATAGTCGAATTGAGCCAAATAGGGATTCAATTCCAAGCGACTTACCTTGCCGAACACCGTGCGCCTCAGGAAGTCGGGACGGTCCACCTCGCCCGAGGGACCGCCCGCCAAATCCAGTCCGCCCGTCACCGACAACAAGGCGTCGCGCCACATCTCGGCCGGCAGCCGCCGCCGCGATTTCCGGCTCAAATAAATGTTCTCCGGATCCTCCTCCGACGCAATCTCCGGGTTGACCGAATCTTGTCGATAGGTCGCGGACAGAACGATTTCGCGGACCAACCGTTTCACCGACCAATCCCAATCCATAAAGCGGACCGCCAGGTCGTCCAGCAGTTCCGGATGGGAAGGCGGTTGACCGAACGCTCCGAAATTGCTCGCGGTGGGTACCAGAGGCCGTCCGAAGAAGAGTCCCCAAACACGATTGACGAAAACCCGGGCGGTCAACGGGTTGTCCGGGTCGACAATGGCTTCCGCCAACTCCCGCCGGCCACTCCCCTCCGTAAAGGGCGCCGGTTCGCCCTCGGACAAAACCCGGAGAAAACGACGAGGCACGATCTCGCCTGGGGTTTCCGCATCGCCGCGGACGTGCAAGGGGACATCCCTCACGTCTCGATCCTCCACCAAGTGAAGGGTGTCGGGCTCGGGAATCACGTCGATCACCAGACCGTTCTTCGGGTTTTTGACCAGGGTCATCTCGGGCCGGTTCACATACTCGACGCTCGCGAAAACGCCCGCGAGCGCGTAGTAGTCCTTCATGGTAATCGGATCATACTTGTGGTCATGACACCGCGCACAGGCAACCGTCAGTCCCAGTAAGGATCGCGAAACCATATCCACCCGTTCCTCCCATTCATCCGCCTGAACCTGGGGCAAATCTCGCCGGTAGTATTTATGCCCCAGGCCGAGGTAACCGAGTGCGGCCAAATTGCCCCCCCCGCTCCCTTCAAGCGAATCCGCCGCGAGTTGGTATCGCACGAAGTCGTCATAGGGCATGTCCCGGTTGAAGGCGTCGATGACCCACTGCCGATAATGGTGGGCATTGGGGTAAAAGGGACTTTCATCGTTGCCCACTCGATGCGCCTGATCCTCGCCGTAGCGCGCCGTGGTAAGCCAAAGGCTGGCCATCCTTTCTCCGAATCGGGGCGACTCCAGCAATGCCTCGACCCACGCCTCGTCGGCATTGGGCCGGACATCCTCGATAAATCGATCCATCCCATCGGGGTCCGGCGGCAGTCCTGTCAGGTCGAAACTCAACCGACGGGCCCATCGCCGGCGCTCCGCGGCAGGCGCCGGACTCCAGCCCTTTTTCTCGAGTCCGGAAAGCACGAAATGATCGATCCGTTTTCTCACCCATCCCGCCCGGGTTGTTTTCGGGACGGCATGACGCCTGGGGCGCTGGAACGACCAAAATGCTCGGGCATCCTCCCAGTTCAGCTCGCCCCCAAAACCCTTGGCCGATTGTGGCCATGGCGCGCCCCTTTCGACCCAGCGCGCCAGCAAGCTCACCTGCGCTTTGCCCAGGGCCTTCTTGGGCGGCATTTGAAAATCTGGATCCGACCGGCGCACCGCTTTGAGCAGCAGGCTCAATTCGGGATTCTCGACGTCGACGACGGGTCCCGAATCCCCCCCCTTTCGCAAGGCCGCCGCGGAATCCAAGCGAAGACCGCCCTTTTGCTCCTCGGCCCCATGACAGGAAGTGCATTCCACCGATAGTAACGGCCGAATCCGCCGTTCAAAAAATTCCAAATCGGCATCGGCGGGATCGGTCGTCTCTCCCATCACGCCGCAAGGAAGACTGAGAAACACTCCTCCCATCCAAAGAAGCGCGATCACCCCGTCGGCAGCGAACGCGCGAAACGAAAGCAGGCGTTTGACAATAGAACGATTCAAAAGGATTCGTTGGCTTCCCATCGCGACCTACCGCTAACAATAGCCAACGTCACTTGACCTGACAATTCGCTATTCTCCGGAATGATTGAGTAAAAACGCGGGCCCATTGAACGGCGGGCGTGGAGCCGATGGAACGCAGATGAGCCGACGAAATTTGCCGCCTATTTGACGCCTATTAGCGAGTGCGGTTGAGCGAAGCGGACTCGGAATCAAACGAGAGCGCCGATTGCAGGAAGCGCAGGACCATTTTTGTGCGTCGGTCATCGTGGAAAGCCTTGCCACCATGGCCGCCACCATGGACGACTTCAAAGTGGACCGGGCGCGCTTGGGCACGGTAGACGCCTTCAAGTTCGTGAGATTGGTTAATCGGCATCTGAAGGTCTTGGTCGCCGTGGATGAGAAGGAGTGGAGGATCGTGTTGATCGACGTGTTCCACCGGGCTGGCCAATTTCGCCAGTTCAATGTTTTCGTCGGGTTGTCCTTCAAGGAGAAGCTCGAGGGCCGGGACCCGTTTGTTGAGACCGATGGGGGTCGATTGTTGCAGGATCGTCCTGAGATTACTCGCGCCATAGTAGCTGATAACGGCTTGGACGGCTGAGGACTGGTCGAGATGATCCCCCACACGACCTTCCAGCGCAGGGTGCCCGTTGGTCGTCCCGACGAGCGCGACCAGATGTCCTCCGGCGGAGGCACCGGCGATGGCGATTGACCGGGTCTGGATTCCCAGCGAATCGGAGTGAGCGCGGAGGTAACGAATGGCCGCTTTGATATCGTGAACTTGTGCCGGAAACGGGGCGATGGGCGTGAGGCGGTAGTCGATGCTCGCGATGGCATAACCATCATCCATGAGCCGGGTCAAGGGCATCGAACTTCGGGACCCCCGTCGCCAGGCACCTCCGTGAACCCAAACTATCAAGTGGGGATCTGCTTTTACGGCGGGTCGATAAAGGTCGAGTCTGAGGGTCGTCTCACCGATCTTCGCGAATTCGATGCCACGAGTGATTTCAGGATCGGCGGCTGAAAGCCAGAGGTGGAACCAAAAAACAGCGCAAAGAACGCTGACCTGGATCGTCTTGCGTTGCGATGGGGTTGGGGTCACTGAATGGCGCATGAGACGATCCTATCCGAGTCCTGCATTCTGTTAAACCGGATTCAACCGGGGCGGATGGCGACGACCGCATCTCACGATTGAGAGGATTGAGAGCTGAGTGGGCACCGAATCGATGGGCGGCCATCGGGGGACCACCGGGATCTCGCCTGATTGCAAGATGGTCTTCCGAACATCAGAAATCACCCCTTTGGGCCCCTCCCAAATTCACGGTTCTCTCAATAAGAGTCCGGAGTCCGTCGACAACGCTCATTTCTCTTTGCCCATGGCGGGTTTCGCACCGGTCGGCCATTGAGGCCAGGGTTTCGGGCCGAGGGGCATCCATGATTTGGATCCAGCAGCTGATGGGGAGCCCGTGGCTCTGGGGAAACCAGCGATGGGCCCGGACCACACGCCGATGAAGGGGTTAACGCAGCCCGCCCGCCGGTCAAACCACTGGCATCCCAAGACCGCAACGGTTACAACACCAACGATTCATGAAATCCTTCGCTTTCTTCTTTCTGGTGATCCTCGCAACCCTTGCGCAAGGGGCCAGACCCAACGTGCTCTTTATCGCAGTCGACGACCTCAACGACTGGGTGGGTGTGTTGGGCGGCCATCCTCAGGCGAAAACCCCTAATCTCGACAAGCTCGCCAAGAGCGATGGCGGAATCATCTTTGACATGGCCTACTGCCCGGCTCCCGTTTGTGGGCCCTCGCGCAGTTCATTGCTCTCGGGGATCCGTCCCTCCAGCTCAGGCGTGTATGGCAACAGCAACAACATGAAACGATCACCCGTTCTCAAGGATGCGGAAACCATCAGCCAGTATTTCAGCCGGCACGGCTACCACTCACTTTCGGCAGGAAAGATATTTCACAAACACCCGAACTGGAACGGCATGGATGAGGGACAATGGGCTTTCGACGAATGGGCCAGCCCGAAAGGACGTCATGGGATTACCGAACGCCTTCCCTTGAACAAGCTTCCCATGTCGGACGGGAGCCCAGCCAAGACACCCGGTAAGGAGTTTGATTGGGGGCCGACGGTCAGCTCATTCGAAGAAACAAAAGACTATGCAAACGCCAAATGGGCAGCCGATCAACTCTCAACGCGCGACTTCGGCGGCAGGCCTTTTTTCCTGGCACTAGGCCTGTCCAAGCCTCACCTGCCCTTTTACGTGCCCCAGGAGTTTTTTGACAGACACCCATTGGCGGACATTGACGTGCCCGAGATTCATCTCGATGACCTGGACGATATTCTCGACGTCGATGGCAAGAGAATGTTTCACCCAACGGAGGATTTTCTGCGTATCCAGAAATACGATCGATTCAAGGAAGTCACGCAGGCTTATCTTGCGGCATGCTCCTACGCCGATGCCTGCATCGGGGTCGCCTTGGATGCGCTTTTCAAAAGCCCATACAAAGACAATACCCTGGTGGTCATCTGGGGCGATCATGGATGGTTTCTCGGCGAAAAACTAAAATATCGAAAGACCCATCTCTGGGAAGAGTCCA
>DEAY01000016.1:554-9385 GCA_002348345.1 Verrucomicrobia bacterium UBA2970 | reverse complement strand
GTCATGATCGCGCTCATCGTACCGGCTGAATCCGGCGTTTGCTGGTTGACATTGTAGGTCTTGGAGAACGCGGTGTGCTCAAACTCTTCGAATGAAAGGATGTGTTCCTCGCCCAATTTCCCCTGAAGTTGTCCTTGGAGGATTCGAGCGGCAGTCACGGTCGTGATGCCCATCCCATCCCCGAGGAAGAGAATGATGTTTTTGGCGGGACCGGGGTAATGGCGATGGGTTCGGGCGTTTTCGGCAGCCTGCCGCTGGAGCTGGAACGCAGCCGGGTCACTGGCGGCGAGAGATGTAGAGAGGAGGAAGAGAAGGCTGGCGGGGCCGGAACGGGGCGGCGTCATGGGCGGCGAGGATGGATCGGTGCGGCGGGGGGTGTAAAGAAGATTTCCCCTCCTGACTGACGACACTTTTGCCAGGGAGGTCTTTTCCTCTCCTTTTGGGATTTTGGTATTTTGGGCCGCTGGGGTGAAATCCGCTAGACGGAGCGACCTCGGTTGCGGTTTGATGGCGGGGATGACAAGCATTTGCGTGTTTCCCGGTCAGGGTGCCCAAAAAGCCGGAATGGGCGAGGGGCTGTTTGAACGCTTTCCTTCGCAAGTGGAGGCAGCCGACCGGATTCTGGGCTATTCGATTGCCGAGCTCTGCCTGGAGAACTCGGGGGATCGCCTCGGCCAAACCCAGTTCACCCAGCCGGCCCTCTTTGTCGTGTCCGCGCTCGGGTTCCTGGCAAGACAGGCGGATGGAGGAAGCGAGGTTGATTATGTAGCAGGTCATTCCCTGGGTGAGTACACGGCGCTCTTCGCGGCGGGTGCCTTCAGCTTTGAGGATGGCATTCGATTGGTGCAGGAGCGGGGGCGATTGATGAGCGGGGTCTCGGGCGGGGGAATGGCGGCGGTGATCGGAATGACGCCTGAAACGATTCAAAACGTTCTCACCGAGGCGGGCTTCTCTGAAATCGACCTGGCCAATCAAAACAGCCCCAAGCAAACGGTCATTGCGGGTCCGAAAGCCGATGTCCTAGCCTGTGGGAGCCCCCTCACTGAAGCCGGCGGCAAGGTCATTCCCCTTGACGTCAGCGGGGCCTTTCACTCCCGTCAAATGAGGCCCGTGGCGGAGCAATATGCTCGGTTTCTCGAAGGGGTCGGCTTTGAGGCCCTGCGAATCCCGGTCATTGCCAATGTGACCGGGCGTCCTTACGAGGAATCCGAGGTGCGAGAGACCTTGGCTCGTCAGATCGCCAGCCCCGTGATGTGGTCGAGTTCGATTCAGTATTTGCTGGCTTTAGAGGAGCCCGAATTCGAGGAAATTGGACCGGGGAAGGTCCTGACCGGGCTGATACGGCAGATCAAAGCGGGATTGCGCTAAGGCGCTGGTTGTGTTGCTGAAGCTGGATGCGGGCATCGTTTGGTTGCCGGGGCATCACCGATGCGACGGCCGTTCCTGCTCATCGATGAATCCGCGTTCCGTCAGCCAGAACAGACAATCATTGGTCCAGGGATGGCCGTTAGCCAAACCGATCCCGTGGCGGCCGTTTTGGTAGATATGCAGGTCGAAGAGAACCCCTGCCCGGCGCAAGGCGCTCGCAAAGGCCAAACTGTTTTCCACCAGGACGGCTTGATCTTCGACGGTGTGCCAGAGGAAGGTGGGCGGGGTTTCCGGGGTGACTTGGAGTTCGTTGGAGAGGAGCCAGACCAGTTTCTCTTCGGGTTGGTCACCCAGCAGATTCCTTTTGGAACCTTGGTGGGTGATGGCCCCCATACTGATCACAGGGTAGCAAAGAATTCCCAGGTCGGGTCTCGAACTGACCCGTTCAATGGGATCACCGTCGTCTGGGATTCCCTGGTCGTGATGCGTCAGAAGGGTTGAGGCGAGATGGCCGCCTGCCGAGGAGCCCATCACCCCGATCCGTTGGGGGTCAATCTTCCAGTGACCGGCCTGACTGCGGACGGTGCGAACGGCCCGGGCCGCGTCTTGGAGCATGGCGGGATGTCGGTAGCCTTTGGAGCCCAGACGATAGTGGACGACGAACGCCGCTATTCCCGACTCGTTCAACCAGAGTGCGTAATCGTGTCCTTCATGGCGGGCCAAGCCCCCGTAGCCCCCTCCGGGGAAGACGACCATCGCGGCTTGTCGGGTGCTGGTGGTCTTCGCAGGAAGGTAAGGAGTGAGGGTCGGTCGATCCGTTTTCTCGTCTCCAAGGGCTCCCGGAGCTCCGTTCGGCCAGAGGGGGATGGGTGAGGGATGCTCTTGAGCCGGAAGGGAAGTGCCGAGAAGGCTCATTGCGAGTATGAGGGTGCCAACAGATTTTAACGCGAACATGGATCGTAAAAGTGGAAAACTGGATGCTCTCAAGCGAGCCGCCAGACTCAAGTTCATTTTTCGTTGGAATTAATGCCAACGTCATTTGTAGATGAATAAAAACGGCAATTATGAACGACAGGTTTCATGAATTCAAGTGTGGTTGGAGGTTGTTTGAATAGGCGGGCCGGCTCAAAGTTCAGGGGGTGTTTTCCTCGTGTCGTCCCCCTGAATCTCGGGCGCGGAATGGGGAAATGAAGGAATGGGGTGAGCGGTTGATGCGAGCTCGGATTTTCTTGAGATTCGCGTTGCAGTCGTACGAAGAAGTGACTTTAACTACAGCGTAGCGATGAAGACGGAGATTTCTGATTTTTGCAAGGACTACTCAAGCGCGTTGATTCCTGCTGGCGCGGCGCTTGATGCGGTGATTGAGCAGATCGAGCATGATTCTCAGGAAGATGTCTTGCGATTAAGTTTGGCCGGGCTGAATGAGGTTAAGCATCGGTTGAAGTCCCTGATCGACAAGGTCGAGGGGCAGCAGGCCTACCTTCTGATTTTCGGTCCGTTGAAGAGTGGTAAGTCGACGCTGATGAATGCGATCAGCGGGGCCTACGTCAGTGAGGTGACGTCGCTTCCTGCTTATCCCTGTTTGGTCTACGTTCGCCATGGAGACAAGGCTTCCATCAAGCTCACCCGCTACAATGGTCGAGAGACGGCGACCGAAGACAAGAACGTCATGGAAGTTCTCATCAATGATTCGCACTCCAACCTGGCGGATCGGATTCGGACGGTGGAGGAGGCCGGACGCGAGTTTGATCCAGGGCTTGATTATCCGGAGGCGATTCGACGGATCGACATCGATTTGACGGCTCACGAGCTCAATGACTCTGGGACGGTGCTGGTGGACACCCCGGGGCTCTACAGTCGGATGAAATTCGGCTATGATTTGATGACCCGGGAGTTCCGGAACAGCGCGGCCTGCGCGGTCTTTGTTGTCAAGACAGACAATCTGTTTCTGGAGCAGGTTTTCGAGGAATTCAACGATCTGCTGGGGTTGTTCAGTCGGGTCTTTTTGGTGGTGAACATTGACTCTTCGAAGCGGGATCTGCGGCCTGACGGAAGCCTTCAACCCAGCCTCGAGAGTCAGAACCCTCAGAAGATCATCGATGCCTTTCAACTGCTGAGCATGAGCGCTGGACTGCGAAAGGCGTCTCGAGATGGGCGGCTCAAGATTTATCCGATCGACCTCTTGAATGCGGCTTCGCAACACCTTCAAGCAGCAAACGGAGGGTTTGTGGAGCCCTCCCCATCGGAGGCGCCGGTTGCCCCGCCCGTTGAGGAGGAGGCCCGGAGCTCGTCTGGTGAAGATGATCCCTCAACAGAGGTCGAATCCCTCGAAAACGGCGCCGAGGACCAGGAAGGTCTGTCGGAAGCCGAGGCGCTGAGGGCGCGGTCCGGCCGGCCCAACGATTTCAAGGCGTTTCTGAGTGATCTCACCGAGTATTTGAATTCAAGCGATTATCTCTTTGAGTTGATGAGCGACAGCTTCCGTCAGGGGGATGCCTTGCGCGATGAGGTGCTTCGGAACTGCGAGGCGGATGCGATTCAGGATTTCGTGGTGCAGCAGCGACGGCTCCGAAGCGAGGTTGTGGAAATCGACGGTCAGTTGGAGGCGATTAAGAGCCTGGCGGGGTTTGATTGGGAAAAGGCGTTCGAGGGAACGCATGCGGACGTGGAGCAGGCGGCGACTCAGTTTGCCAAGGAAGTACGAGAGGATCTTGAGAAGGCGTTGAAGGCCGGTATTGAGAATTGGTTTGAAACGGCCGATTGTCTGGGGGATCTCGTGGGCAAAACCTGGCAAAGCCGGATAGACGAGCTTCAGAAACAAATCGCAGAGAAGACGGCAAAGTCCGTCAAGAATGTCCTGGATTCCAGCTCGGGTGGGGCTCGTCCCAGTTCGGATATTGTGATTGCCCTGGATCGGGTCCGCCTCTCGCTTCGGGAGGTCTACAATCACTCGATTTCAGCCTTGAGGGAACTTCCGAAGGTGTCGCCATGCTCCATCGAGGTGGATGTGAACGATCTTCCGGTCAACCGGACCTTCTGGGACCGAATCTTCTTCCAGAGCCAAGCCAAGGTGCGTCGCCGCTTGTTGGGGGGGGGCAGTGAGCTTCGGAATGAGATTCCACCGACCAAGAAGCGAAAACGCCTTCTCCCGGACGGTAAATTGGCGCTCGAGAAAACGGTTGACGATCAGCTCGAAGGCATCCTTCCCGGAATTCCTCACCGTTGCTCACGTGACTTCCTCAAGGTTTATGTGGATCGATTCAAGCGGGAGTTTGCCAATCTGCTGAAGAGCCGGCAGTCCGAGCTCGAGGAATCGAAGCAAAATCTCGAGCAGCGGATCGAGGCAAACGATCGAATTTCGGGAGCCTTTGATGGTTTGGACGTGGCCATTTCTGCTCTCTCCGATGAGATGACAGCCCTGAGGAATAAGTTCTTGAGGTCGGCCCGGTTGGCGCGTGGGTTCCAGATTCTGGAGTCCCCGATTGGTGCCTTCAGCCTCTGGACGACACCTTACCTCGGCGGGATGACGATCGTGCCTCAAACCGCACTTCAAGTGGCTGAAGCGCCCTCGTTGGAAGGGTTGGAAGAAGTCCAGGAAGATGTGACCGATGCTGGAACGGTCGTCGAGGCCAGTGAGGAGGCGGGGATCGGTGCCTTTACGATCTGGACTGCGGAGCACTTGGGAATTGACCCAGAGGCGGGTGAGGAGGCGACTGAAGGACCAAGCGGGTCGTCCTTGGAGACGACCGATGAGCAGGCGGCGACTGAATCAGTTTTGGAAAGTGTTGATGAAGGGCTCGGAGCGAATGAATCCGTGAGGCTCTCTTCGGAGGGAGAAGCCTCCGAGGCTCCGGATCAGGGACCTGTCGATGAATCGAGTGATTCTGAAGAAGGGAAGTCGGCTCAGGATGAGAGCGTGGAGGGCCAGGATGCTCAGGGAGGGAAACCTCTGACGATCTCGATTCCCGATCCCGGTGGGGAAGATTCAGAAGATGCCGACGAGGGAGGGGAAAACAGCCAATCCTCAACTCCCCTGCGTGTGGTCCCCAAGGCCACTGATCAGTAAACCCTTTCCAAAGTGGTGGGCTTGCTGTTGAGGGATTGTCACGTCCCTGCATTTGTTTTGTAACATGGGGCGAGCAGGGTTCCGGGGTGGAACTTGAGCGGTTAGGACGACGTTCGGCATCGGGGCGTCTCTCTGGAAGCGGTACGTTTCGCTTCGGAGGTGACCTCGGAGGTGATGGGATCTTTGATTGCACCCGTCGGAATCTCAACACACGACGATGGGACACCGTTGGTGAAGTGGTTGAATCGCTCGGACGATCGGGTTTTTTTTCGGTGGGAACGGCGATCGACCTTCCCGATCCCGATGTGACTTGGCAGCTTCTCTCCTACTGCTATGCCAATCGACAGGTGGGATCGCAGCGGATCGTCAATTGGGTTCACGCAGTGCCCCAAATTCTCCGCCTTTTCGGTCCGATCGGGCTTCAATCCCATGATCTCCGTCGGTTTCGACGAAACAACCGAAAGCTCCTCGCCTTGACCCTGGAAGAATTCTTCAGACGGTCGACGCCTTCGCCCGGTCAAGGTGTCCGGGGGGGGAGCCCGGTAACGATGGCCGATGATTGCCTGCTCGAGGCGATTCGTGCCGATGTTGGAGAGTCTGACGACTAGACCAAGGAAACTCTCGGGAGGGCAGCCGTTGAACGGGCCCTTGGCCGGTCACTTTTTCGGGGATTGGCGGACCGAAAGGTTGGGGCGCACCTGCCCCCGACGAAACCCCAGACCCCGGGGACTCGAGGTTTGCTTCCTCCTTCGTGGATCCGCCAGATCGGGAGCCCCCTCGATCACGATGGGAGCGGGGGCTGCGAAGCCGGCGGGGCCGGTTCCTCCAGATGGGGTGGCTTCCTGGGCGCCCGGCCAGTAGGTGGTTGAGGGGGGGCGGAAGACCACACCGGTTGTGGTGGGAGGAGATTGAGAATTGCCTTTCCCCTTTTCTGGGAGCTGTTCTTGTGCCTTGGCGGCGGCTGCTTCGAGATCCTGCTGGGTGAGGATCCGCGGTTGAAAGGGATTACGAAGGTCGACATTGACAAGCTCAATGGGAGAACCGATGGCGTGAGCCATTTCTCGACGTGAGATGCCGTAGTTCGTCCATTGACGTTGGGCATTGAGGCTAATTCGATCGCGTGATCGGGAGTTCTGGAAGGCCGTGACCGCGTCTTCTCCGGAAAGGGCGAATTCGACCGGGCTTGGGGAGAGGAAATCGGCTTTGGGAACAAAGGTGAAATGGGTGTTGTCCAACCCATAGTCGATGTGAAGCCCCGATGTGCCGGTCGGTCGTGATGAAGCGGTCGGGGACGATGCGGTTGAGGCGATGGGCGGAATGGGCGCCCAACCCACCCGGTCTCCGCTTTCCCGCCAGGTGACCCATGCCGGACTCCATTCCCTTCCGGGGACCCAGACCCAGCCTTGCTTCTCGCCATCCCAGAACCAGCGGCCATGGTGAAAGGCCGTTCCACCCCATTTGTAGTTGGACTGCCAGTGCCATCCAATTTGAGTATAATACCATTTACCATTATCTCCATAGGGGCGCCATTGGCGGTTGCGGCGGCTGGTGTGCGGCATCCAGACATTTCCGTGCCGGGGGTGAACAAACCACCTTCCGAAGGCCTGGAGCCGGGGGTAGATGTGATTGATGGTCACGGGCTGGTAAGTGAGATGGACCGCACTGCTTCCCGGACGGGTGGAGAGTTCGGGGCGTTCGATTAGTTCTCCCGGGAGAGGAGCGGCGGCGGCAAGTGGGTTGGTCTGATGTGGTGGCGGCGTCGGTGAGGGAGGCGCTTCGGCGCCTCCTTGTGGCGGTTGGGGCTGGTCAGTCGGGGGGGATGGGGCCGGCGGTGGCACCGCGTCAGGTGACTTCTCCTCCTGCGAGGGCGGCGGCATTGCGGTCAGGGGTTCGGGCCCTGCGACTCGAGAGGGGGCAGGTGCCTCTCGGCCGGTGTGGAGACTGACGATGGCGCGAGTGAGATTCTGTTGGCCATGATGCAGTTGGAGCAGGAGGATGGTGACCAGCAAGAGCGGAGTAGCAATCCCCAAGATCAAATGAAGCTGTTCTTTCTTCATGACAGGTGCTCGCGGGCAAACTGATCTTCTGATAACCGAAATCGGGTCTCCCCACGTCTTAGGTTGGCTCCAAACTTGAGATTATCCAGACAAAATCATTTTTTGAGGCAAGAAATGCGTCCGATGGCCGGGCGGATTGACGGGGGGCTGACCGGTTTGCTTGGGAGAGACGGTGCGGAATCAGGATTGGTTGGGGAGGTATTTCTTCGGAACTTCGGCACCGGCAACGAACCGGAGTTTGGCGATATTGCACATCTGATAGACATTGATCCGAAAGTCGGGACAAGTGCTGACGAGGCAGTAGGCGTCCTGGGGCGTGAATCGATATGCCTCCACCAACCATTGGATCAGTTGGATCGTGGCGCTCTCGACAGCAAGTTCCAGAGGACGGGCAACGTGGATCGAAACGATGCTCTCGGGTTTGACGATGCGCGGTGAGGCCGGGGCGCTGTTCTTGAGGACTTCGAATTGAAGGCGGACGAGGGCTTTCGTTTCGGCGGCCGTTCCGGTGAACTCGGTGTCGCCCTGGCTCGCGTGAACATCTCCCAGATAAAAGAGCGCTCCCGGGTGGAAGACCGGCAAATGGATTTCGTGGCCCGGAGCGACATCGCGGATGTCCAGGTTGCCACCCCATTCCCCTTGGCCGTCGATCGAGGTCGTCACTTCGCGGTCAGGGGCCACGCCCAGGGTGCCGACGAAGGGGGTGATGGGCCAGGAAATCTTCTCGTTGAATCGGAGGGTGCCGTCGCTAGTCGTGCCGCTGGGTCCCTTTTCATGGCGGAAAACCTTGGTGGTGTAGGATTGAGAGAGTTCGGGCCATTGGGTGGAACTTCCGAGGGGGCCCCGCTTGGGGCCGATGGCGATCCATGAATAGTCGTCGACCTCGATGGATTCGATCCGGACGACCAGTGTGTCGCCTCGCTCGGCGGTCTCGATGAAAACCGGTCCCGCAATGGGGTTGGCCATCGGCGGGTTCCGATCGAATCCGGGTCGGCGGCCGGGGATGGCTAGATCGGTCTCGGATCGAAAGTAGCCCGAACTGGCGTCGTCGGTTTCGATCTCGATGATCTCGCCGCAGGCCACATGAAGCAGCGGCTGATCCCGGTGGTCGAAGGCAAACTTGTTTGCTTGGTCGCGGGGAATGCGTTTCATACGCGGGGTAGATTATTTCCTTGAACCGACCGTGGCGTCCTCATCCGGATTCCAAAATGAGACGTCGTCGCCGAAGAGGTTCACTCCCATTTCCTTGATAGCCGATCCGGTGACTTTCTCGAGCGGTTCGTAGAAGGGGTGATGGGATTCCTTAAAGGGGTTGTTGTGGCGGGTGTTGTAGCAACAGA
>DEAY01000016.1:0-252 GCA_002348345.1 Verrucomicrobia bacterium UBA2970 | reverse complement strand
GTGGCGGGTGTTGTAGCAACAGAGAAGGGACCAGCGGGCGGTGGGGGAATGATTGGCGTCGGAGCGATGAAGGGTGTTGGAATGAAAGAAGAGGGTGTCGCCGGGATCCAGTTCGGCATAGACCAGCTCCTGAACCGCCGTGGCCGCGGCGATGCGTTCGGGATCGGCTCCCGTCTGTTCGCCGTAGCGTCCGTGTTCGATCCGTCCCATTTTGTGAGACCCTTTGAGTAACTGGAGACAACCGTTGGCCCG
>DEAY01000251.1 GCA_002348345.1 Verrucomicrobia bacterium UBA2970 | reverse complement strand
TCAAGCCCCCCTGGTCGCACGAACAGACACTGAGATACTTCCGATTAATCGGCGAGGCCAGGGCCCACTCCCGCGGCGGGCACCATTATCTCGACTTCTGGAATGAGCTCACCGAAAAAGCGCTCGACTCAACCGAATCAATCGATTCGTCATCGAGAGAACGCTATGAATCCGTTCTTGCCGCAACCAATTCCCCTCTCGGAGAGGGGCTCCCCGCTCCGATCGGCCCCGGACGAGCGTGGAATCTCGAAGCGGCCCTCGAGCTCATTGCCGGAGGTTTGGGCCATCGAAACCGGACAAACGGCCGACGCAGTTTCGACGCCGCCGGTTGCTCACTCTGCCACCAAATCAACGGTCATGGAGGAGTCCTTGGACCCGATCTCTCCACCCTGGGTCAGCGCTTTACGCTTCGCGACATTCTCAATGCGACTCTGAACCCAAGTCAGTCCATTTCCGACCAGTATCAAGTCAACACGCTCGTGCTCAAAAACGGGAGATCGATGTCGGGACGGATCGTTTCCCGGGATAACGAAAGGACCTTGATCGCAACCGACCTGATGCACCCCACCCGAACCACTTCCGTCGCAAATCACAACATTCAATCAAGACGACGGGAACCGGTTTCGCTCATGCCCTCGGGGCTGCTTGATCCGTTGAATGAAGATGAACTGCTTGACTTGCTCAGCTTCTTGATCCAATCAAAGTAAGCATTCCATCCGTCAAAACCCTTTCGGAGAACCCATGAAAACCGAACCTGGCCAAACAGTGATCGACAACGGCGTCCTGATCGACGGCACCGGGGCGCCCGAAATCAAGGACGGCTGCGTCATCATCAAGGACGGCCTCATTGAATACGTGGGAACCCGCCAGAACGCCCCGCTCCTCCCTGAATCCATCCGTCGAATTGACGCCAACGGGGGAACCATTCTACCGGGCCTGGTTGAGGCCCATTTCCACGCCACCTATTTTAACATCCGCACCCTGGAGGACTTGGACATCAAATATCCAGTGGAATACGTCTCGCTCCTGGCCTCCGTCAACTGCCGACTCGCGCTCGAGTGCGGCTACACAGCCGCCCGATCCGGCGGCTGTCTCTTCAACGTCGACGTCTGGCTCCGAACCGCCATTGAGAACGACCTCATTCCAGGCCCCCGACTGTCCCCTTCAGGACGGGAGATTTGTTCGGCCGGTGGACTCATGGATTGGAATCCGGAATTCCGAAAGATCGGAATGGAAGGCCTGGTCTTCATCATCAATGGCGCGGACGATGCCCGCAAGGCCGTCCGAGCACTCGTCAAGGATGGCGTCGAATGGGTCAAGACCTATCCCACTGGGGATGCCGCCGCCCCCGACGTCAACGATCACCACACCTTGTGCATGACCTTCGATGAAATGCACGCCGTCGTCCAAACCGCCCACAATCACGGGATGAAAGTCACCGGCCATTGTCGAGCCACCGAAGGCATCAAGAACGCCCTTCGCGCGGGATACGATACCATCGAACACGGCACTTTCATGGATGACGAATCGATGGACCTTCTTTTGGAACGGGATGTTCCGGTCATCCCGGCGCTCTATTTCGAAAAAGCCAGTGTGGATCGAGGCCACGAGTTCGGATTGTCGCAGCAGGTCATTGATGGTCATCAAGAAACACTCGACGGTGGCGCGGCGAGCGCCTTGCGCATCCTCCGGGCTGGAGGCCGCCTCGGGATGGGCGGCGACTACGGCTTTGGTTGGAATCCCCATGGAGACTATGCCCGGGAGCTGACTTACTTCACCAAGGAAGTCGGATTCACCCCCTTGGAAACCATCAAATGTGCGACTCGGACCGGTGCGGAAATCATGGGTCGAGGCCACGATCTGGGCACTCTGGAAGTTGGAAAGCTGGGCGACGTTCTCGTCGTCGACGGCAATCTCATCGATGAGATTGCCCTCCTAGAGGACCGGAATTGCTTCATTGCCGTGCTCCAAGGAGGTTGCCTCAAGGCAGGCAGGCTGGCACCTCGTCAAGACACCCGCGTCACGGTCGATGGCTGACCGAGGAGACGAATCGATTCCTTCGCCTCCATTCACACCGTTGAGGAGCAGCCCGTTAAATCCCGGGGCTCATTGAATCCGCTGGCCTCGTGCGGACGCCCGAGCCGCGAGCACTCCCTCGCGGGGAACCGGGTTCATCGCCCCGATGACCTCGAACTTCAACTCGGTCCTTGCCCCGACGACTCCGATGCCGTGCCGCCGCGCTAGTGGCCGCAGATACAGGCATATTCCACCAACTTGCATTCCGAACAAATCGAGAAATCGACGTTGAACCGTTCGACGATCGGATCGCTTGCCGGGGGAATCTGGAAGGAAAGAATCACCGGCACCACATTGCCCTCCGGCAAGGCACCCTCGGAGATCAGGACCGTCCCGGAGACCTGAAAGCCCAACTCGGAGGGAGCTTGCCGGTCGCCCCCGATGAGCGAAACCGTCGCCTCAGGTACGTCAATCGGCTTGAGGGCCGAATCCACGAAAGTGAGCTGAACGTGACGGTCCTCCTTCACCAAGAACTCAACCTGAGGCGACACACTGGCGATCAGGCGGCCTCCGTTGGGTCCGGGTGTTTTTTTCTCGTGGGTATGTTGGCCGGCTCCCGTCCCGTGTTCGTGATCGCCTTCGGGCTGGTGGGTATGCTGTCCGGAACCGGTTCCATGAGCATGGTCCGGAGCACTTCCCTCCGGTTGGCAACCGAGGCTCCCTGCCAGAACGATGACGAGTACGAGGTGGATTGGATTGATTCGCTTCATGACATTTTCAACTGGCGTTCCCCGATAAACTCTCAGGCCGTTGCTGCCGTTTGCTTCGACACGGCCGATTCCGCTGCGTTTTTTCCGAACAGATAAAAGATCGCCGGCGTCACGCCTAGACCCAACACCGTCGAGGTGATCAATCCGCCCACGATCACCACGGCCACCGGATGGAGGATTTCCTTGCCCGGGGCCTCCGCCGCAAAGACAAAAGGCAGCAAGGCAATGCCCGCCGACAGGGCGGTCATCAGCACGGGCACCAACCGCTCGAGCGTTCCCCGCTCCACCATCGCTCGAGAAAAGGGTTCCCCCTCAAATCGCATCAGATGCAGATAGTGTGACAACATCATCACACTGTTGCGAGCCGCAATTCCTCCCACCGCCACGAAGCCCACCAAGGTGGCGATGCTCACGTTATCCACCCAGTACCAGGTCAGGATAATCCCCCCCACCAGGGCAAGTGGAATATCGCAAAGCACCTGAACCGTCAGGAAGACCGAACCGAAATAACCGAAGAGCAAGGCCGCCATGATGGCCACAACCGCGACGCTCAGGACGGCGATCCTCCGACTGGCTGCCTGCTGCTCCACGTATTCGCCTTCAAAACTCAAATCGTAGCCATCCGGCACCACCACCGTTTCCGCCGTGCGCTCCTGCAAGGTGGTCACGAGGAACTCAAGATCACGCTCCGTTGGATTGACACTCATGACAAATCGCCGCTGCATGTTCTCTCGGAGAATGACATTGGGCCCTTTTGCCTGCCGAATGTCAGCCACCAATCCCAGGGGAACCCGGTGCTCGTCGACCGTATCGAGATAGACTTCCCTTAACTTTTGCGGCGACTCCCGCCAGGCCTCGGGCAATCGAATCACTAAGTCCACGCTCCGCTGCCCTTCATATAATTGCCCCACCACTTCCCCTCCCATCAGCGAGGCCAACTGCTCATTCACGGCTCCGGGCCTCACCCCGTAAGCCAGCGCTCGTTCGCGATCAATCTCGATCCTCAGTTGAGGAATGGGCGCCTGCTGTTCAACCCGCGCCTCCTCCATCCCCGGGATCCCTCGAGCCAGCGACTGAATCTCGGTTCCGATCCGTCGAATCTCATCCAGGTCCGGCCCGAACACCTTCACCGCGATCTTCGCCGAAACCCCGCTGAGCATGTGACCGATTCGGTCCGCAAGCGGACCACTCAATGCTGAAAAGGTCCCCGGAATGGTTCTCAACTTCTCCCGGATCTCAGCAGTAACCTCACGCCGAGACCGCTCGCCCAGTTCGAGATCAATATCGAACTCAACCGTCGAAACCGGCACGACGTGCCCCCCGCGTTCAGCACGCCCCAAGCGGCGCCCCACTTGTTTCACTTCCGGAACGGAAAGAAGGAGTCGATCGGCGATGTCTGCCAACTCGCTGGTTTGAGCCAATGAAGTTCCCGGCGCCGCGGTGAGGGCCACCAGCAGGGTCTCCTCACGAAAGGACGGAAGGAACTCCTTACCCATGGTGGGATAAAGGGCCAGAGCCAGGGCAAACAACCCCCCCGCGATCGTCATCGGCAGCATGGGCCTCTCGAGCGCCCACCGCAACCAGGTCTTCTTCAGGATCCATTTTATCCCCCGCACCAACCAGCCTTCCGAAACTTGCTTCCCACCCTGGGGGCCCAACAGGATCGAACACAACACCGGGATCACCGTGAGCGCCACCCCAAACGAGGCCACCATGCTCACAATCGTGGCGACGGCAATCGGAGTAAAGAGTCGTCCCGCCAGCCCCGTCAACCCGAGCAAGGGAAGAAAGACCAGCACAATGAATGCGGTGGCGTAGAGGATCGAGTGCCGTACTTCGGCCGAAGCGGTAGCGATGACCTCGAGCACCGGTCGCGGCCGAGCACCCGAGGCATTCTCGCGGAGCCGCCGAAACACGTTTTCCACATCGACAATCGCGTCATCCACCACCATGCCGATGGCAACCGCCAAACCTCCCAGCGTCATTGAGTTCACCCCGATCTCGAAGACTCGAAACGTCAACAACGTCACGGCAAAGGACAGGGGAATCGCCATAAGGGTAATCACCGTCGTCCGCACATTGAGAAGAAAGATAAAGAGAATCACCGCCACCATCAGGGCACCATCCCGAATCGCTTCCTGAAGGTTGCCCACCGCATTCTCGATAAAGTCCGCCTGGCGAAACAAGGTCACCAACTCAACCCCCTCGGGAAGACGTAACTCGGCCAACGCCTCCTCGACCGCCGCCGTCAATTCGACGGTATCGAATCCGGGCGCCTTGGTGACACTCAGAATGACACCCGGCGTTCCGTTGACGGCCGCGTCGCCCCGCATGGGCTCCACATCCCATTGGACCGTCGCCACGTCATCAATGGTAACCGCTCGATCCTTGATGTGCTTGACCACCGTTTGGCCGATTGCCGAGAGATCGGTGGTCATGGCCAAATGGCGCACCATGATTTCCTGGGGCGCCATTGACAGGAATCCTCCGGTCGTGTTCCGCACCGCCTGTTCCGCAGCTTGATGAAGCGCCTGCATCCGAACCCCCAGCGCCCTCATGCGTTGGGGATCGGGTTGGATCTGGATCTGCCGAACGCCCCCTCCCATCCCGAGCACCTCCGCCACCCCCGCTATGCTTTGAATCCTCCGACGAACCGTCCAATCGGCAATCGTTCTCAAATCGCGCGGGGTGACCTGACCGTCCTCACTCCGCATTCCCACGAGCATGATTTCCCCCATGAGGGAGGCCACCGGAGACATGTAGGGGTGAACCCCATCCGGCAACCTTCCAACCACGGCTTGCAACCGCTCCTGAACAAACTGACGGGCTCGGTAGATATCGGTCCCCCAATCGAACTCAATGAAGATGAGCGAGAGGGAAACATCCGAAATCGAGCGGAGCCGAGTGACCCCTGCCGTCCCCATCAGGGTGCCCTCCAATGGAAGGGTCACCAGCGTTTCCACTTCCTCCGGGGCCAGTCCGGGGGCTTCGGTCAACAAGGTCACCGTCGGCTTGGTAAGATCGGGGAGCACATCAACCGGAAGTTGCCCTCCCGTGATCCATCCGGCCACCATCAACCCCGCCGCCGCCATCAGGACGAGAAAGCGATTGGCGAGCGCGGCTCGAATCAGGGCATTAAGCACGATCGGCCTCCTGCGCGTTGCGGAGACGAGAAAGCTGCCACTGCGAGACCGCGAGCAACCCGATGAGGATCAACACCAAGAACGGGAGAAAATAGGTCCAGAACCCGACCGGCGCGACCCCTTGTTCCCTCGCCTTCTCCGCCCGAGCCCGGGCCCGATCGGCGGCGGTCATTTCCGATCCATCTTCGTTGTGCTCATGCCCGTGCGCCGCATCGAGCGCCTCCTTCAGGGAGATCGTTCCCGCTCCCGCAAAGGCAAGCGGATAAGCCCCCTCCACCACCACATCGTCCCCGGGAAAAACCCCACGCAAGATCTCGACGAATTGATCGTTTTTCATCCCCAGTTGAACCGGCGTCTTGAGGAAGGTGTTGGGCAATCCGAACTCGACGACAAAAACACTCTGGCCCACCGAATCGCCAATGACGGCCGACCGCGGGATCGAGAGGACGTTTTGACGGGAACGAACCACCACTGAAAACTCCGCTCTCATATGGGGGCGGAGTTGATCCTCGTGATTCGCGAGCACAAA
>DEAY01000385.1:1254-3139 GCA_002348345.1 Verrucomicrobia bacterium UBA2970 | reverse complement strand
GCTCAAAATGGGTCAAAGCTCAGGTACAAAATGAGAGTTGGAATAAAAATCGGCGTGTCGTTACTGATGGGTTTGTTCGGCGTCATGCTCGGAACGACTCATGCTCAAGACGGCGCAACCAAGACGCTGTCCGCTGATGAGCTTTTTCCAACGGATCGAGTCCTGGATGTTCGAATTACGGTCGACCCAAAGGATTGGGATATCCTCTGCAATCAGGAGCGCGGTTTTCTTGAGGCTTTAAGCGAGAGTCGCCAATTCGCTCCTCCCGAACGTCCATACACCTACGTCGATGCCAGTGTCTCCATCGATGGCGTTGGGTTCCCGCAGGTCGCCATTAGGAAGAAGGGGTTCATCGGTTCGGGCAGCAATGTGCGCCCCTCTCTCAAAATCAAACTTAACCATTCGGATAAAGCGGCTCAAATCGATGGCATGACCAACTTGACGTTTAACAACTGCAAACAGGATGTCAGCTTGATCAGCCAGCACCTATGTTACCGTCTCTTCCGGGCCGCCGGTTCACCAGCGCCTCGTTCTGCGTTTGCAAATGTAATAGTCAATGGCCGAAATCTCGGGATCTATGCGCATGTCGAGCGAATCCATCGCCCTTTATTGAATCGGGCTTTCGGAAATGATGAGGGGGTCTTATTCGAGGGGACGGTCGTTGATTTCAATCCCGGTTGGGAGGGGAGTTTCGAGCACAAGATTGGCCCGGAGGAGGCTGGTCGAACAAAGATCGTCCAATTAATCGACGTTTTGGCCGGCTCCAATGAAAATGGGGAAGCGGCCATCGGAGCGCTGGTCGATCTGGATTCCTTCTATCCCTTTTGGGCCCTTGAGAGTTTGGTTGGTTTTTGGGATGGTTATTCAGGCAACCGCAACAACTTCTTTCTCTATCTCAATCCGGATACCGATAAGTTCCATTTTATTCCTTGGGGCGCGGACAGCGTGTTCGAGAAATACAGCCAAATAAGGGACGATCGAAACGATCCGGTTTCGGTGAAGACTCAAGGGTTGATCGCCCATCGCCTCTACCAGCTGGAATCAGGGCGCAAGCGCTATGAGCAGGCGCTGCGAACGATACTGGACCGACACTGGGATGAGGCGTCATTGATTGCCGAAACAGAACGAGTCGAAGCTTTAGTCACCCCCTACCTGGCGGCAGCGGAAACACCTGACTCTTCAGAGGAGGCCCAAGGGTGGATTGAATGGTTGAGAAACGCCTCTCCCCAAGAACGGGTCGAAGCTTTAAACAGTGAAGAATTCAAGGAACTTACGACCGAAACCCAACAAGCAATTAGAGATGGAATCAGGCCGGCAGAGCCCGGGGCAGGCACAGTCTGGGACAACGATAACGAGCGACGTCCCAAGATCATACAATGGTCACTATTGGGCCCTTTTCACACCCAGAAAAGACATGATCTCGATCAGGATTTTCTCTTGGAACACGGCGGCGAAGTCACACTGGCTGCAGACGCCAGCCAGGAGTTCCAGAACTCGAAAAAGCAAACCCTCAAATGGCGCTCGGTTTCAGGTCAGAACGAGATCATCCGTTTGACCCGTGAAATTGGCCGTCTGGAGGATGTCACAGCCTACGCCTTCTGTGAGATCGAAAGTTCGGTCGCGGAATATGTTGAGTTTGGCTTTGGGAGTGACGACACCGCAAAGGTTTGGATCAACGGGAATGTCGTTCATCAGCATCAAGGTGAAGGCCGCACACTCGTGCCGGATCAAGATCGGTTCACCGTCAAACTAAACCAAGGAGCCAACCGTTGCCTCGTCAAAGTGAGTCAGGGCATGGGCGACTGGGGCTTCGCCCTCAGGCCTCTCTCTCGCTTCCCCCTCAGTGAGGGAACCTTAGTGTCTGGAACTCTATTGTTGGAGGGAG
>DEAY01000385.1:0-866 GCA_002348345.1 Verrucomicrobia bacterium UBA2970 | reverse complement strand
GCAGGTCCACTGACCATCAATTGGGGATCCGCAGCCCATCGGGAAGCGTTTCAACGAGTCATTCATTCGGCAAAGGGAGACAAGCTTAGACTACAAGCTTTGGTTCGAGGCGTTGTCCTGACCGAGCGTTCTATGGACCTGCACACCAACCAGGAACAAGCGATTGATCTCGTTGTCGATACAGATTCTCCGGCGGCGGCCAAGATTCTCAATTGGGGAGCCGCCCAATCATCTCCCGAATTTATGCGCGCCCTCGAGGAAAGAAGACGATTCATCCGGGAACGGCGTGATGGGATCATCCCCGAAATTGAGAATGGAATGCCTCAATGGGAAAGCAGACCTGCCAGTCCCTTCGTGTTTAAACAGATCTTGGGGGTTCCGATCCCCATCGAAAACCCCGTGGGAGTCGCCAAGTTCATCGACTCTTACTCAAAAGGATCCATGGCTATATTGGCATGCATGGCCTTATGCTGCTTCCCGTTTTTGGGCCGAAAACACACAATCCATTGGTATTTCCAAGCTCTGAAGAGGTCATTTACTTATCGCGGACGTGCACGACGCAAAGAGTTTTGGATGTTTCAACTATTCACCACTTTAATCTTCTGGACCGTCCCCATCATACTGGGAAAGGCTGCATACACCTTATTCGATTCCCTCGATATAGGAGTGGCTGTCTACGGACTGTCTTTTTTGCTTTATGGGATTCTCAGCCTGATCGCCAATCTCGCCGTTTACGTTCGTCGCCTCCATGATCTCAACCGGAACGGTTGGTGGCTTTTTATCAACGTGATCCCCTTCATCGGTTGGCTTCTGACTTTGATCTGGTCTCTTTCCCCAAGCCAAGCGGGAAGTAATCGGTACGGACC